>NZ_AMRI01000039.1 GCF_000299915.1 Gallaecimonas xiamenensis 3-C-1 | reverse complement strand
CCACGTCGCAGAAGGGGCAGCGGCGGGTACAGATGGCGCCCAAAATCATGAAGGTGGCGGTGCCGTGGTTGAAGCACTCGGACAGATTGGGGCAGGAGGCTTCTTCGCAGACCGAGTGCAGGCCGTGCTTGCGCATGGCGCCCTTGATGTCGTCGATGCGCTGGGTGCTGGCCGGCAGCTTGACCCGCAGCCATTCGGGCTTGCGGAGCATCTCTTTGGGCTCGCTGGGCATGACCTTGACCGGGATCAGGGCCATTTTATCGGCGTCGCGCAGCTTGACGCCGGGTTCGATGCGTACGGTCTTGCTCATGAAGAGGTTTCCAATCCGTCAATGTACGTCCAGTCGGTAAAGCCCAGGCGCTGGGCCAGCTTTTCGACCAGTATGGGATCTACGTCGTTCAGGGCCACGCCGGGCTTGAACTGGCTGAGCTGGGTCATTTCCATGCCCGCATAGCCGCAGGGGTTGATGCGGTGAAAAGGCTCAAGGTCCATGGCCACGTTCAGGGCCAGGCCGTGGAAGGAGCAGCCACGGCGCACCCGCAGGCCCAGGGAGCAGATCTTCTGCTCGCCAACATAGACGCCGGGGGCGTCGGCACGGGGGGCGCTGTCGAGGCCAAAGGTGGCCAGGGTGTCCACCACGGCGTTTTCGATTTGGGTAACCAGTTCGCGCACACCCAGCTTGAGGCGGCGCAGGTCCAGCAGCACATAGAGCACCCGTTGGCCGGGGCCATGGTAGGTCACCTGGCCACCACGATCGGCCTGCACTATGGGGATATCGCCGGCAAAGAGCACATGCTCGGCCTTGCCGGCCTGACCCTGAGTGAAGACAGGGTCGTGCTCCACCAGCCAAAGCTCGTCAACGCTGTCTGGGCCGCGCTGCTCGGTGTAGTCCTTCATGGCGTCCCAGACGCCCTGGTAAGGCTGGCGGCCGAGCTGGCGGACCCGCAGCTTAGAGGACATATTTGACCTTTTCGACGCTGCCCAGGGCCTTGTATAGGGTTTCCACGTGGTCCTTGGAGGTCACAACCACTTCGATGGTGACCGAATGGTAGGTGCCGCTGGAGCTGGGGCGTACTGTGGGGGAATAATCGCCCGGTGCATGTTCTTGCACCACGGCCATCACGTTATCCACCAGTTCGTCATAGGCGTGGGCCAACACCTTGAAGGAAAAGGGGCAGGGGAATTCCAGGTATTTATCAAATTCGGTCTGCATGGTACCACTCCAGACATCAACGGCGACATTGTAACAGAAAGCGATGAAAAAGGCGCCCAAGGGCGCCTTTGTATATGGGGTCGGAGCAGTGGCTTTCAAGCCTAGGCGAACCAGCCTTTGACCATCAGGGTCAGGTAATCGATGAGGCGGGAGAACCAGCCACCTTCCTGCACTTCGTCCAGGGCCACCAGGGGATACTCGGCGATGTCCTTGTCGTCCAGTTTCAGGTGCAGGGTGCCGACCCGCTCGCCTTTGGCCAGGGGCGCCTTGAGTTCTTTGTCCAGTTGGAAGTCGGCTTTCAGATCGCCAGCACTGCCACGGGGTACGGTAACCGGGGTAGCGTCCAGTACCCCCAGGCGGACCTGGTCCACGTCACCCATGTAGATGCGCTGGGTGGCAAATTCCTGACCGGCCTGGAAGGGGGTGACGGTTTCGAAGAAACGGAAACCCCAGTTCAGTAGTTCTTTGGCAATGTCACGGCGGGCGTTGTTGGACTTGGTGCCGATCACAGAGGCCACCAGGCGCATGCCGTCCTTGACGCCGGAGGCCACCAGGGAGAAACCGGCTTCGCTGGTGTGGCCGGTCTTGATGCCGTCCACGTTCATGGACCTGTCGTGCAGCAGGGAGTTGCGGTTGTACTGCTTGATGCCGTTGTAGGTAAAGGAATCTTCGGAGTAGATCTTGTACTCTTCCGGCACGTCACGAATAAGGGCTGCACCCAGCAGGGCCATGTCGTGGGCGGAGGAGTAGTGCTCCGGATCCGGCAGGCCGTGGGGGTTCATGAAGTGGCTGTTTTTCAGGCCCAGGTTCTTGGCCTCGGCATTCATCAGGTCGGCAAAGCCGCTGATGGTACCGGCCACGTGCTCGGCCATGGCCACGCAGGCGTCGTTGCCGGACTGGATGATGATGCCACGGTTAAGGTCGTCTACCGACACCTCGGTACCCACCTCGATAAACATCTTGGAGGAGTCCGGGAAGTTTTTGGCCCAGGCGTTCTGGGAAATGGTGACCTTGTCGTCACGCTTGATACGGCCGTCCTTGATCTCCTTACCGATGATGTAACTGGTCATCATCTTGGTCAGGGAGGCGGGGGGCAGGCGTTCGTCACCGTGGCTTTCGGCCAGGATCTTGCCGGAGTTGTAGTCCATCAGGACATAGGCCTTGGCGGCAACGTCCGGAGATTGGGGGACAATGCGTGCAGCCTGGGCAGAAAAGGCAGTCAAGCCGATCAGGCTCAAAGAAAAGAGGGCGGTGCGCATGGGTGCTGTCATCTTCTTAATTCGAATACAAATAGGTTACCAGAGGCATCAGGGGATGTTGACCCCTGTATTACCCTGAGGTTCCACGTAAACCTTGAAAGGCTGGTGGATGCCCTGGTGTTTGAGTCGTTCGATCATCGCTTCGGCGTTCAATTCGTCTTTGGCCGGCCCCAGTTGTACTTTATAAAGGCCGTTGTCCTGCACCACCTGATAACCGGTGCCGATAAGGCCGGCGTACTTGCGCCCGGCGGCTTCTGCCCTTTGCCTGTCACTGCTGGCGGCTACTTGCACGAACAGCGGTTGGGTGGCCTTAAGGGGGGTCAGTACCGTTTCCTTCTGGGGCGCTGTGATCACCTCGATTTTGACCCTGGCGGTGCCCTGCTTAAGCATGTCCAGCTTATAAGCCGCCGCATAGGACAGATCGATAACCCGCCCCTGGTGGAAAGGGCCCCTGTCGTTGACCCGCACCACCACCTGCTTGTTGTTGTCCAGGTTGGTGACCCGCACAAAGCTGGGCAGGGGCAAGGTCTTGTGGGCCCCGGTCATGGCGTACATGTCGTACACCTCACCGTTGGAGGTGTGGTAGCCGTGGAACTTGGTGCCGTACCAGGAGGCATAGCCTTCCTGGCTAAAGCCCTTGGGTTCCTTGATAACCCGGTAGGACTGGCCGCGTAGCTGGTAATCCCTGTTGCCCTGCCTGGAGTAGGGCTCGAAGGTCACCTTGGCATCGGTGACATGATCCAGACGCGGCACGTCCACCGGGTAGGCGTCGTGTTGCTGGGCGTAGCGGCCATCCTGGCTGGTGTAGGGGCGACGCTTGTCGTCGCCGCTGTTGGGGCTCTGGGAGCAGGCCCCCAGGCACAGCAGGGGCAGCAACAGCCAGCACTTAGCCTCCATGGGCCTGCTCCAGTTGGCTGGCCAGGGTCCATACGGCGCGGGCGTACAAAGGCGAGCGGTTATAGCGGGTGATCACATAGAAATTGTGAAAAGCCACCTGGTAGTCGGTGCTGTCCTTAAGCTCAAAGGTAAAGAGCTTAGCCGGGGTGTCTTCAGCCATGGCGATAGCCGGGCTGACACCGGCCTTGGCCAGGGCGCCCAGGGTACTGTCCAGTTCCAGACCTTTGCTGACAGGCGCCTGGCCTTTGACTTCGGCCTTGGCCAGCACCGGCTCGCCCATTTGCCAGCCGTGCTCGTGGAAGTAGTTGGCGACCGAGCCGATAGCATCGGCGGGGCTTTCGAACAGATCCCGCTTGCCGTCCTGGTCGAAGTCCACGGCAAAATGCTGGTAGCTCGACGGAATAAACTGGCCCATGCCCATGGCGCCGGCATAGCTACCCTTGGGGCTTTGCTGCCAGCCCTGTTCCTTGGCCAGTTTCAGGTATTGGCCCAGTTCCTTGAAGAAAAAGGGCGCCCGGGGCTCGTAGAAAAAGCCCAGGGTGTAGAGGGCGTCGCGCACCGGGTAGGTGCCCATGTGCCGGCCGTAATAGGTTTCCACGCCGATGATGGCGACGATAACGCTGGCCGGCACCTGATATTCAGCCTCGGCCTTGGCCAGCAGCGCTTCGTGCTCACGCCAAAAGGCCAGGCCTTTTTCCAGGCGCTCCTTGGTCAGGAAAATGGGCTGGTACTGGTACCAGGGCTTGGCTTCCCAGGGGGTTGCGATGGCGTCGAGGATCTTTTGGTTCTTCTCGGCCCCGGCCATGGCGCTTTGGACTTCTTCGGTGCTCAGCCCGGACAGGGTGGCCAGGGCCTCGGCTTGCTCGGTGGGGATCGGCTGTGCCATAACCGGCAGGGCAAGGCTAGCCGCCAGGCCCCATTTCCATTTTGACATCTGACCTCCGTCAGCTATGCAACAGTCGTTTGTGGGTATGGATCGCCATCAGGATGCCGAAACCGGCCATCAGCGTCACCATGGAGGTACCGCCATAGGAGACCAGTGGCAGGGGAACCCCGACCACCGGCAGCATGCCGGATACCATGCCGATGTTGACGAACACATACACGAAAAACGTCAGCATAATGGCGCCACCTAACAGCCGGCTGAACGCCGTCTGAGCCTGGGTGGCGATATAGAGGCCGCGGGTGATCAGCGCCAGGTACAACAGCAGCAGGCAGACCACCCCGATAAGACCAAATTCCTCGCTCAGTACCGCGAAAATAAAGTCGGTATGGCGCTCGGGCAGGAATTCGAGCTGGGACTGGGTGCCGTGTAGCCAACCCTTGCCCCACATGCCACCGGAGCCGATGGCAATCTTCGATTGGATGATGTGGTAGCCGCTGCCCAGGGGGTCGGACTCGGGGTTGAGGAAGGTCAGTACCCGTTGGCGCTGGTAGTCGTGCATCAGGAAGAACCACAGCACCGGTAAAAAGGCGCTGACCGCCCCCACAGCCGCCGTTACCAGGCGCCAGCTCATGCCGGACAGGAACAATACGAAGATCCCCGAGGCGGCGATCAGGATAGAGGTGCCAAGGTCGGGCTGTTTGGCGATCAGCAGGGTGGGCACTATCACCAGCAGAAAGCCCTTAACCAGCTGCAGCAGGGTCGGCGGCAGGGGGTGGCGGGAGATGTAATAGGCCACCATCATCGGCACCGCCAGTTTCATCACCTCGGAGGGCTGAAAGCGCATAAAGCCCAGATCCAGCCAGCGCTGCGCCCCTTTGCCGATATCCCCCACCACCAGTACCGCCACCAGCAGCAAGGACCCTGCCACGTAAAGGGGCAGAGACCAGCGTTTATAGACGTCGGGGGGAATTTGCGCCAACACCACCGCTACCCCAAGGGCCAGGGCCAGGCGCACCATCTGCCGTTCCATCATGGCCATGTTCTGGCCGGAAGCCGAATAGACCACCATCAGGCTGACGCCCATCAGGCAAAGCATGAAAAACAGTAACCAGCCGTCCAGGTGCAGGCGGTTCAACAGGCTACGTGACGAATCATTCACCGCCGGCCTCCTCAATCAGATAATGATCCATCACCTGGCGGGCCAGGGGCGCGGCCACCGAGCCACCGCCGCCGATGATGTTTTCCAGGGCCACGGTCACCACTATCTTGGGCGCCTCGAAGGGGGCATAGCCCACGTACATGGCGTTGTCCCGGTGGCGCTCCGACACCTTCTGGGCGTCGTAGCGCTCGTCCTGGGCGATATTGACCACCTGGGCGGTACCGGTCTTTCCGGCGGCGCTGTAGGGGGCATCCTTGAACGCCTTATGGGCCGAGCCGGTGACGTGCTGGACGGTGCGCAACATGGCGTTTTCCACTTCCCGCCAATGCAGGGCGCTGGCCTGAACCCTGGGCTTGTCGTCCGGCGGCAGGTTGAGGGTGCCGGTGGTGGAACCGGTAGCCTTGAGCAGCCTGGGGGCGTGATAGATGCCGGCATTGGCCAGGATGCTGGTGGCGGTGGCCAGCTGCACCGGGGTCACTGTCCAATAGCTTTGGCCTATGCCGATGGGAATGGTGTCCCCTATGTACCAGGGCTGGCGAAAACGCCGCTCTTTCCAGGTGCGGGACGGCATCACGCCGCTGGTCTCTTCGTGGATATCGATGCCCGAATACTGGCCGAAGCCGAACAGGGTCATCCAGTCATGGATCTTGTCGATGCCAAGATCCAATGCCAGCTGGTAGAAGTAGGTGTCGCAGGACTCGGCAATGGCCCTTTTCAGGTCAACCCAGCCATGGCCCCAGCGTTTCCAGTCCCGCCATTTGTGGTTGACGTTGGGCAGTTCGAAAAAGCCTGGGTCCCAGACCTTGGTGGCCGGGGTGATCTTGCCTTCTTCCAGGCCCACCAGGGCCAGGAAGGGCTTGACGGTGGACGCCGGCGGGTAACGGCCCTGGGTGCTGCGATTGATAAGGGGCCGGTCCGGGGAGTGCAGCAGAGCGTTGTAATTCTTGCTGGAAATGCCCCGCACAAAGAGGTTGGGGTCGTAGGTGGGGGCACTGGCCAAGGCCAGGATGCCGCCGTCGTTGGGGTCCATGGCGACGATGGAGCCGCGCTGGCCAGCCAACAGTTCCTGGGCCTTGATTTGCAGGTCCAGGTCCAGGTTCAGGTACAGATCCTTGCCCGGTACCGGCGGCTCGAACCTCAGGGTACGGATCACCCGGCCCCTGTTGTTCACCTCCACTTCCATGTAGCCCACCTGACCGTGCAGGGTGCTCTCGTAATAGCGCTCTATGCCCAGCTTGCCAATCTCGTGGGTGGCGGCGTAGTTGGACAACTGGTCCTTCTCGGCCAGGTTTTGCAGATCCTTGTCATTGATGCGGGCCACATAGCCCAGCACATGGGTCAGGGCCTCAGCGTAGGGATAAAAGCGCTTGAGGCGGGCCTCGACCGAAAAGCCGGGAAAGCGGTATTGGTTGACCGAAAACAGAGCAACCTGCTCTTCGCTCAGCTCCTCGAGGAGCGGTACCCGGTTGAAGCGGCGTACCCCTTTGAGGGACTCGCGAAAGTCACTGATGGTGTCGTCGTCGATACCCAGCAGGTTCTGCAGATCGGCCAGGGGCTGGTCCCAGGATTTGACCTGTTCCGGCACCACTTCCAGGGAATAGATGGGCCTGTTTTCGGCCAGCACCACCCCGTGGCGGTCGTAGATGATGCCTCTGTTGGGGGCTACCGGTACCACCTTGATGCGGTTGTCGTTGGAGCGGACCTGGTAGTTTTGGAATTCCTTGACCTGCAGGTGGTAGAGGTTGGCGATCAGGGCGCCAAAGCAGGCCACCACCACCAACAGGCAGAACAGGGCCCGGCGCCAGAACAGGGACGCTTCGAAGCCGTGGTCTCGGATCTGCACCTTCTTGCGGGCCATGCTACTCCCTGTGATACGGGTGGTTGTTGTTGAGGCTCCAGGCCCGGTACAGGGCTTCGGCCATCACCACCCTCACCAGGGGGTGGGGCAGGGTGAGTTTTGACAGGGACCAGGACTGCTCGGCGGCGGCTTTGACGGCCGGTGCCAGGCCCTCGGGGCCGCCAACCATGATGGCCACGTCGCGGCCGTCCACCTGCCAGCGGGTCCATTGCTCCGCCAACTGGTGGGTGTCCCAGGGCTTGCCGGGAATGTCCAGGGTGACGATATGGCAGCCCTGGGCCTGGGCCAGCATCAGTTCCCCTTCCTTGTCCAGAATGCGGGCTATGTCCGCATTCTTACCGCGCTTGCCGGCCGGGATCTCGATGAGCTCCAGGGGGCAATCCCGGGGGAAACGACGCTGGTATTCGTTAAAGCCTTCGGTCACCCAAGCGGGCATCTTCTGACCGACGGCAATCAACTTGAGCTTCATCAGCCCCAGAGTTTTTCCAGTTGGTAGAAATCGCGGGTCTGTTCCTGCATCACGTGCAGTACCACGTCACCCAGGTCTACCAGTACCCATTCGCCACCGGCTTTGCCTTCGATACCCAGGGGCTGCAGGCCAGCGTGTTTGGCCTCGGCTACCACGTTCTCGGCGATGGCGTTGACGTGGGTGCGGGAGGTCCCGGAACAGATCACCAGAAACTCGGTGACGGAAGATTTGCCACGCACATCAAGGGCCTTGATGTCCACGGCCTTCAGATCGTCAGCCTTGTCGACAACAAAATCTTTGAGTTGTTCGCCGTTCATGTCTTTACCTGCAAAAAATCGGAAGGCGGGAGTCTATCACGAAGCCTGATGGGGCCGGTACAGGCCTTGGGCTCGAATGTAATCCTCGACCGCCTTGGGGACTAAAAAATCCAGGCGCCGGCCTTGCTTGATGCGGGCGCGGATGTCGGTGGCGGAGATCGCCAGTTCGGTGGTGGTCAGGGCGCAGATCTGGCCGGGGCCTGTGATCGGGGCCTGGCTGAGCTTGGCCACCAGGGCCGGGTCCAGCTGGTCCGGGTCCAACTGATGGCCGGGCCGGCAGCACACCGCCAGGGAGGCCAGCTCCAATATCCTCGGCCAGCTGTGCCAACTGGTAAAGGACAGCAGGCTGTCCATGCCCATGATAAAGAGCAGCGGCCGGCCCGGGTGCTCGGCGGCCAGCTCTTCGAGGGTGTCGACGGTGTAGGAATCGCTGGCCCGGCGCAGCTCCCTGTCGTCCACCACCAGGCCCTTGACCCCGTCGGCGGCCCTTTGGGTCATGGCCAGGCGCTGGGGGGCGCTGGCCAGGGGTTGGGGCCGGTGGGGAGGTACCTTGTTGGGCAGCAGGGTCAGGGTGTCCAGGGCAAAGGCTTCCATCACTTCCACCGCCATCCGTAAATGGCCGTTATGGATGGGGTCGAAGGTGCCGCCAAAAAGACCCAGGGGGCTCATGGCTGGTACTCCGGGCGGATCACCGCCAGGGCCGGGCGCTTACCGGGGAAAAAGGCCAGGGTCAGATCCTTAAGGCCTTGTTCCACCTTGCCGTCCTGGGTCTTGAACTGCTGGTCAAGCCAAGCCAGGTGGCGGCCAATCTGGCGCAGCCGCCCGGCGGACAGGCGCTTGAGGGCGCCCTGGTAAAGACCCTTGCGCTGGGGCGGCATGCGCCGCTTGCCAAGCTCGGCCTGGGCATTGCCGGAGGTGGCCAGGGCCAGCAGGGTGTCCAGCTCCCGGCCAAGGGCCCACAGCAACAGGGGCGGCTCGGTGCCTTCTTCAATGACCCGTTCCAACACCCGCAAGGCCTTGGCGGCATCCTCGCCCAACAGGGCGTCTGTCCATTGGAAAAGGTCGAAGCGGGCATGGTCCAGCACGGCAGCGGTGATGTCGTCTTCGGTCAGGGGGCCCTGGGGGTGGATCAGGGCCAGCTTCTGCACTTCCTGGGCGGCAGCCAACAGGTTGCCCTCGGTAAAGTGGGCCAGGGCCTGGACCGCGCCAGGGCTGGCCTTGAAGCCGGCGTCTTGGAGTTTTCTGGCCAGCCAGCCGGGAAACTCCCGGTCACCCAGGGGATAGAGGGGCAGGTAGACACCCTGCTCGCTCATGGTCTTGAACCAGGGGGCGTTGGTGATGCCTTTTTCGGCCCGGGGGCCGCGCAGCACCAGCAACACATCGGGATTGGGGTGTTGGGTCAGTTCCTGCAGCAGCGCCTTGCCGGACTCGTCCGGCTTTTGCTGCAGGTGGATTTCCATCAGCCGTTTGGAGGCGAACAGTGACAGGCTCTGGTATTCCTCGCGGACCAGGGCCCAGTCAAAGCCGCCTTCGACGGTAAAACTCAGCCGCTCTTCGCTGCCCCAGTGGCGAGCATGGCCCCGTACCTTGTCCAGGGCCTCTTCCACTAAAAAGGCATCGTCCCCGAACACCAGCACCCAAAGGGGCTGGCGGCGCAAGGCGTCGGCCAGTTGGGGAGAGCGGATCTGCATCAGCCTTGGGCCAACTGGCGAACCAGGCGGTCCGCCGCTTCCTTGCGCATTTCTTCCAGCAACAGGTCCCGCTCCCTGTCTTTGGCCAGGGTGCGGGCCGGGTCGTCCTGGTAGTCGCGGCGTACTTCGATAACGTGCTGCTCCGGCTCCTGCTCAGGCAGGATCAGCTGCCAGTTGAGGGTGTAGACCAACTCGTACTCGGCTACCTGGCCGGTGCTGAACAGACTCAGGGTCTGGCGGTCCAGGCGATCACTGACGATATGCACCTCAGGGCCCTGGCCCAGGGCCACACCGCTGACGGTGAGGCTCTGGGATACCAGCTTGGTGATGCGGGCATAGTGGTCGAAGCTGGTGAGGTTCACCTGCTTGTAGGCCTGGGGCATCTCGTAGCTGCCTTTGAGGTGGAAGCCACAACCGCTTGCCAGCAGTGTCAGGGATAGCAGTAGCCAGCGCATGCAATGTCCTTAGTTGGCGACGATATTGACCAGTTTACCCGGCACTATGATGACCTTGCGCACGGTGACGCCGTCAAGGAAGCGCTTGACGTTGTCGTCGGCCATGGCCATGGCTTCCAGGTCGCTCTTGCTGATGTCGGCCGGCACTGTGACCTTGCCACGGACCTTACCGTTGACCTGCAGTACCACCAGTTTCTCGTCTTCTACCAGGGCGTCCTGGTCGGCCACCGGGAAGGGAGCGTTGACTATCTCACCGGCGCCGCCCAGGGCCTGGTGCAGGGCCGTGGTGACGTGGGGGATGATGGGGTGCAGCAGCAGGGTGACGCTGACCAGGGCTTCTTGCAGCAGGGCGCGGTCCTGTTCGGACTCCTGGGGGGCGCGGGCCAGTTTGTTCAAAAGCTCCATCACGGCGGCGATGGCGGTGTTGAAGGTCTGGCGGCGGCCCAGATCGTCACCCACCTTGGCGATGGTCTTGTGCAGCTCGCGGCGCAGGGCTTTCTGGTCGCCGTTGAGGGTGGCCAGGTCCAGGGCGGTTACCGGGCCTTTGGCCTGGTGCTCAAAGGCCAGCTTCCACAGGCGCTTGATAAAGCGGTTAGCTCCTTCAACCCCGGACTCGATCCACTCGAGGGTCAGTTCCGGCGGCGCGGCAAACATCATAAACAGGCGCACGGTATCGGCGCCGTAACGCTCCACCATCACCTGGGGGTCGATGCCGTTGTTCTTGGACTTGGACATCTTGGACATGCCGTCGTAGACCAGCTCGCGGCCGTCCTGGTCGGTTGCCTTGACGATGCGGCCCTTGTCGTCGCGCTCGACCGTCACTTCCAACGGGGAGATCCAGTCGCGGCCGCCCTTTTCGTTGACGTGGTAGAAGCCGTCGGCCAGCACCATGCCTTGGCACAGCAGGCGCTTGAAGGGCTCGTCGGAGTTTACCAGGCCTTCGTCACGAAGCAGCTTGTGGAAGAAACGCGAGTACAGCAAGTGCATGACGGCGTGTTCGATACCGCCCACGTACTGATCTACCGGCAGCCAGTAGTTGGCCTTGGCTGGGTCCAGCATGGCGTCGTTGCTGTGGGCGCTGGCATAGCGGGCGTAGTACCAACTGGACTCCATAAAGGTGTCGAAGGTGTCGGTTTCGTGCTCGGCAGGGGCGCCCTGGTAAGTGGTCTTACGCCACTGGGGGTCGGCCTTGATGGGGCTGGTAATACCGTCCATCACCACGTCTTCGGGCAGCAGCACCGGCAATTGATCTTGTGGTACCGGCACTGTGGTGCCGTCTTCGAGGGTCAGCATGGGGATAGGCGTACCCCAGTAGCGCTGGCGGGACACACCCCAGTCGCGCAGGCGGTAGTTGACCTTGCGCTTGCCACAGCCCAGAGACTCGAGCTTGCTGGCAATGGCGTCGAAGGCGGCGTCAAAGGCCAGGCCGTCAAACTCGCCGGAGTTTACCAGGGTGCCGTCTTTGCCGGTCAGGGCCGCTTCGTTGATGTCCCCTTCGGAAAAGGCGATCACCTGCTTGATGTCCAGGCCGTACTTGCTGGCAAATTCATAGTCGCGCTGGTCGTGGCCCGGTACCGCCATCACGGCGCCGGTGCCGTAGTCCATCAGCACGAAGTTGGCGACCCACACCGGCACTTCTTCGCCGGTCAGAGGGTGGATGGCCTTAAGGCCGGTATCCATGCCTTTTTTCTCCATGGTGGCCATGTCGGCTTCTGCCACCTTGGTGTTTTTGCATTCGTCGATAAAGGCGGCCAGCTCCGGGTAGTCGGCGGCGGCCTGCTCGGCCAGAGGGTGGCCGGCGGCGATACCCACATAGGTGACGCCCATCAGGGTGTCGGGGCGGGTGGTGTAGACGTCCAAGGTGCCTTGTTGGCCCTTGACCGCAAAGCTCAGCTCAACCCCTTCGGAGCGGCCAATCCAGTGGGCCTGCATGGACTTGACGGTGTCCGGCCAGCCTTCCAGTTTGTCCAGATCAGCCAGCAGCTCTTCGGCGTAGTCGGTGATCTTCACGAACCACTGGGGAATTTGCTTTTGTTCCACCAGGGCGCCGGAGCGCCAGCCACGGCCGTCCACCACCTGTTCGTTGGCAAGGACCGTCTGGTCAACCGGGTCCCAGTTGACGGTGGCCATTTTCTTGTAGACCAGGCCCTTTTCGAACAGCTTGGTGAAGAACCATTGTTCCCAGCGGTAATAGTCCGGGGTACAGGTGGTGACTTCACGGGTCCAGTCGTAACCGAAGCCCAGCATCTTCAGCTGGCCCTTCATGTAGGCGATGTTTTCGTAGGTCCACTTGCCGGGAGCGGTCTTGTTCTTGATGGCGGCGTTTTCCGCCGGCAGGCCGAAGGCATCCCAGCCCATGGGCTGGAGCACGTTTTTGCCTTGCATACGCTGGTAACGGGCGATCACGTCCCCGAGGGTGTAGTTACGCACATGGCCCATATGGAGGCGGCCAGAGGGGTAGGGGAACATGGAAAGGCAGTAGAACTTTTCCTTGCCGGCGTCTTCACTGACTTCGAAGGTCTTGTTCTCTTCCCAGTGGCGCTGCACCTGGGGCTCTATGGCACTGTGATCGTATTGTTCTTGCATGGGTTACCGCGTTGCGACTGAGGCTTGAAGATAATCGCCATAGGATACCTTGCGCAAAGGCCACCTGCCACCCACCAATGACCCATCTTGCAATCTGCCCGCTGAGGGCGTATCACAAAGAAAAAGCAAGGAGTCAGACCATGGCAGTAAAAGGTTATCAACGGCTGCTCGATGAGCTGAAAAAAAGGTTGCATGAGGGCAGGGTGGAGGCCCGCTTCGAGGCACTGGTGGAGGAGGCCAAGGGCCTGCTGCACGCCGCTGGCGAGCTGACCAAGGACGAGTGGGCCCTGGTGGAAGCCAAGCTGCGGGACGACTTACAGGCCCTGGCCGAACACCAGGGGGGCCTGGACGTGGACCCGCGCACCGAGGAGCTGTGGAAGCTGCTCTATGACGCCGCCGACCAAACCCAGCTGGGCTGGCAGAGCTTTGCCAGGGACCTGGCCCACCCCGACGGCTATCGCAGTGAGGACTTCATCGGCTTTGGCGCCCTGCGCTGCGTGCGCTGCGGCTTTGTGATGCACTTCTACCACCCGGGGCGCATTCCTTTGTGCCCCCAATGCAGCAACGACCGCTTCCAGCGGGAATTACAAAGCGCCTCTTAACAAAAAAGCCCCCGTCAGGGGGCTTTTTCAATGCAGGCGAAAGCGCCAACCCAGCAGCAGTAGCGGCAGCAGCAACCAAGCCCACAGCAGCCCAAAGCGCCCGTAGGGGGTCTGGCCGCGCACCAAATGAATGCTGTCGTTGAGGGTGGCCGGTACAAAGCGCG
Source organism: Gallaecimonas xiamenensis 3-C-1 (assembly GCF_000299915.1). NCBI lineage: Bacteria > Pseudomonadati > Pseudomonadota > Gammaproteobacteria > Enterobacterales > Gallaecimonadaceae > Gallaecimonas > Gallaecimonas xiamenensis. The sequence continues at coordinate 7,465 of NZ_AMRI01000039.1, read as the reverse complement.
GCAACTGGCGCTGGATATGGCCGAGGGCGTCGACGGTGGCGGTAACGCCGTCGTTGGTCGCCCTGAGCATGGGCCTGCCCAGCTCACGGGCCCTGACTTGGGCAATTTGCAGGTGCTGCCAGGGGCCGATGGAATCGCCGAACCAGGCGTCGTTGGACACCGTCATCAACAAATCGGTGTCTTTGTGGACATTGGCCCTGACCTGGCCTGAAAAGGCCACTTCATAGCAGATGGCCATGGCCGCCTGGTGGCCGGCCACCTTGAGGTTGGGCTGGACAGCCGGGCCGCGCTGGAAGTCGGACATGGGCAGGTTGAACAGGGGCGCTATGGGCCTTAGCAGATCACCAAAGGGCACGAACTCCCCTATGGGCAGCAGGTGGTGCTTGTTATAGCGGTTGCTGTCGCCGTAGTAGTAGTCCCCGTCCAGGACGATCACCGTATTGAAGTAGCTGTCGCTGCCAAAGTGGTAGTCGATGATACCGGTGACCAGGCTGGTGTGGCGAAAGGCTGCCAGGCTGTTGAGGCGGTCCAAGAAAGGCTGTTCTGCCGGTTCCAGGTCCGGCACGGCCGCCTCGGGCCACAGCACCAAGTCGGCATCCAGGGACGGACGGCTCAGATCCTGATAGGCCTGCAAGGTGGGCGCCAGGCTGTCTGGGTTCCACTTAAGGCTCTGGGGAATGTTGCCCTGGACCAGGGCTACCTTCAGTTGCTGGCCGGTGGCTTTGACCCAGTGCTGGGGCAGCAGTGTCGACAAGCCCATAAGGCCAAGGGCGGCCAGGACCCAGGGTTTTTGGTAGCGGGCCAGGGCCAAGGCGCCGGCGCACCATACCAGCAGGTAGCCGGCCAGGGCCTCAGAACCTATGGCCAGCCAGTTGCCAAAGGGGGTGTCCAGTTGGCTGACCCCGAGGTTAAGCCAGGGAAAGCCGGTCAGCACCCAGCCCCGCAGGCCTTCGCTGGCCAGCCAGAAAATAGGCAGGGCCACCAAATACCGAGGCCAGCCGGGCAGGGGGAAGAAGCGGTTTAACAGGTACCCCACCAGGGCCGGGTAAAGGGCCAGGTACAGGGCCAAGGCCGCCATGGCCGCCATGCTGAACAGCAGCGGCAGGCCGCCGAACTGCACTATGGAAACATGGACCCAGGCGACCCCGGTGACAAAGAAACCAAAACCGAAGCTAAAGCCCAGCCAGGCCCCTTGGCGGGCGGTTTTGCCCTGCAGTTGCCACAGCCACAAAGGCAGGGTCAGCAGCAGCACAAAGGCCAGGTGATAGGGCGCGAAAGCCAGGTGGCTTAAGGCCCCCAACAGCCAGGCTGCCAGGGGGGACTTGAGGCGTTGTAGGGTCATTCCTGCTCTTCTGGCCAGGTTACCTGCAGCTGGATGAGACGGCGCTTGTCGGCGCGGGTCACCTTGAAGTTAAAGCCGCTCAACTGCACTTCCTCGCCACGGGCGGGCAGGTGACCAAAGGCATGCATCACCAGGCCACCGACGGTGTCCACATCCTCGTCGGAAAAATGGGTACCGAAGTGCTCGTTGAAGTCTTCGATGGAGGTCAGGGCCGCCACCGCAAAGGTGCGGTTGGTGAGCTTGCGGATCTCGTCCCCTTCGTCGTCCTCGGCGTCGTATTCGTCTTCGATGTCGCCGACGATCTCCTCGAGGATGTCTTCGATGGTGACCAGGCCCGACACGCCGCCGAACTCGTCAACCACTATGGCCATATGGAAGCGTCCGGAGCGGAACTCCTTTAGCAGCACATCCACCCGTTTGGACTCGGGTACGATCACCGCTTCGCGTTTGACCTTGTCCAGATCAAAGTCGCTCACTTCCCCGAAGGCGAACTTGAGCAGGTCTTTGGCCAGCAGTATGCCTTCGACGTGGTCTTTGTCTTCGTTGATGATGGGAAAACGGGAATGGGCCGATTCGATGATAGTGGGCAGGAATTCCTGGACCGACTGGCTCTTGTCGATGGCCACGATTTGGCTGCGGGGGATCATGATGTCCCTGACCCTGAGCTCGGCTACGTCCAGTACCCCTTGGATCATCTCCTTGGTCTGGGTATCGATGAGCTCGCGGTCGGTGGCGCTTTCAATCAGCACCATCAGGTCGTCACGGTTCTGGGGCTCGTCGGAAAAGAAATGGCTTATTCGCTCCAGCCAGCTCTTTGAAGAGCCCTGACTCGAGTGGGGGTTGTCGTCGCTCATAGTCCTTTAAACCAAAAATTAAACGTCGCGGTCGCCGTAGGGATCGGGATAGCCAAGGTCTTGAAGGAGCGCAATTTCCTTGCTCTCCATCTGTTCCGCGTCCTCGTCCTTTATATGGTCATACCCCAGCAAATGCAAGGTGCCATGGATGACCAAATGGGCCCAATGGGCGGCCAGGGCCTTGTTTTGCTCGGCCGCCTCTTTGGCAACCACAGCGGCGCAGATCACCAGATCACCCAGCAGCGGCAGCTCTATGCCGTCCGGTACCTCGAAGGGGAAGGACAATACGTTGGTGGCGTAATCCCGGCCCCGGTAGGTGCTATTGAGTTCCAGGCCCTCTTCTTCGTCGACGATGCGCACCGTCAGTTCGGTCTCATCGCGGCCGCTCCCTGCCAGGGCCTTGCCCACCCACAGCTCGAATTGTTCCTGGCTGGGAATGTCCTTGGCCTTTGAGGCCAGTTGCAGGTCCAGATAGAGGGTCATGGATTGCTTTCCTGGGCCTGCTGGTCGCGCTCGAGCTTGCGGGCCGCCTTCTGGCGTTCCTGTTCCTGCTCGAAGGACTCGTAGGCGTTGATGATTTTGGACACTACCGGATGGCGCACTACGTCACCGGACTGGAAGAAGTTAAAGGACACTTCCTCCACGTCCCTCAACACCTCTATGGCGTGGCGCAGGCCGGAACGGGTGTTGCGGGGCAGGTCCACCTGGGTGATGTCACCGGTGATCACCGCCTTGGAGTTAAAGCCGATGCGGGTCAGGAACATCTTCATCTGCTCGACTGTGGTGTTCTGGCTCTCATCGAGGATAACGAAGGCGTCGTTGAGGGTGCGGCCGCGCATGTAGGCCAGGGGCGCCACTTCGATGACGTTGCGCTCGATCAGGCGCTCGACCTTCTCAAAACCCAGCATCTCAAAGAGGGCGTCGTAGAGGGGGCGCAGGTAAGGGTCGACCTTTTGGCTCAGGTCCCCCGGCAAAAAGCCCAGCTTCTCGCCCGCTTCCACCGCCGGGCGGGTCAAGAGGATGCGGCGAATTTCCTGGCGTTCCAGGGCGTCCACGGCACAGGCCACCGCCAGGTAGGTCTTGCCGGTACCGGCCGGGCCCACCCCGAAGCAGATGTCGTGGTTAAGGATATTCTGGATGTACTGGCCCTGGTTGGGGGTGCGGGGCTTGATGACGCCGCGCTTGGTCTTGACGTAGATCTCTTTGCTTTCGTCCAGGTTGCCTTCGGCTTCCAGGACCTTGAGCTCCTGGATGGCCAGGTGCACCACCTGGGGATCGAGATCCTGGATCTTGCCTTTGACCGGGGCCGTTTCCACATAGAGATCCCGCAGCAGGTCGGCTACCGCCTTGGCGATGATGGCCCGGCCGAGGATCTGGAAATGGTTGTCGCGGTAGTTGATCTCCACGCCCAGGCGGCGCTCGATCTGCTTGAGGTTGTCGTCAAAGGGCCCGCACAGGGACGCCAGGCGGTCCATGCTGGCGGGCTCGAGGTGTACGCTGACAGTCAGTAAAGGGTTAGCCAAGAGGTCCTCTTACGCTGTTGGGTCAAAAGTGGCCACGCCCAGTTCATTGGGCTTGCCGTTACGGGCATCGTATTGAGCCACGATATCGGCAGGGTTTACGGCGACCCGCAGGCCCATTTCGGGCTCGGTACGCACTATGCGGCCGCGCAGGGAGTGGGGAAGCACTTCGGTGATCTCCACATCCACAAAGGTACCAATAAGGTTGGGATCACCTTCGAAATTTACAACCCGCATGTTTTCGGTACGGCCGCGCAGCTCCATCAAGTTCTTCTTGGAGGGGCCTTCCACCAGGATGCGCTGTACTGTGCCGAACATCTGACGGCTGATGTTCATGGCCTGCTGGTTGATACGCTCCTGCAGGATATAAAGGCGCTGCTTCTTGGTGTCTTCGGTGACGTCATCGGGGATGTCGGCCGCCGGGGTGCCGGGGCGGGCCGAGTAGACGAAGCTGAAGCTCTGGTCGAAGCCCACATCGCTGATGAGCTTCATGGTGGCGGCAAAGTCCTCGTCGGACTCGTTGGGAAAGCCGACGATGAAATCGGAGCTCAGGCAGATGTCGGGGCGGGCTTCGCGCAGCCGGCGCATCTTGGACTTGTATTCCAGGGCAGTGTGGCCGCGCTTCATCAGGTTCAGCACCCGGTCGGAGCCGCTTTGCACCGGCAGGTGCAGGAAGCTCACCACTTCCGGGGTATCGCGGTAAACCTCGATGATGTCGTCGGTAAATTCCACCGGGTGGCTGGTGGTATAGCGAACCCGGTCGATACCGTCGATGGCCGCCACCAGGCGCAGCAGGTCGGCAAAGCTGCAGATGCCGCCGTCATGGGTGGCGCCCCTAAAGGCGTTGACGTTCTGGCCAAGCAGGTTCACTTCCCGCACCCCTTGCTCGGCCAACTGGGCGATTTCGTAGAGTACATCGTCCAGGGGGCGGCTCACTTCCTCGCCACGGGTGTAGGGCACCACGCAGAAGGAGCAGTACTTGGAGCAGCCTTCCATGATCGAGACAAAGGCGGAGGGGCCTTCAGCCTTGGGCTCGGGCAGGCGGTCGAACTTCTCAATCTCGGGGAAGGAGATGTCCACCACAGGAGACTTGGTGCCCCTTACCTGGTTGATCATCTCCGGCAGGCGGTGCAGGGTCTGGGGCCCGAACACTATGTCCACGAAGGGCGCCCTTTCACGCAAAAACTCCCCTTCCTGGGAGGCCACGCAGCCGCCTACGCCGATGATGAGGTCGGGGTTGGTTTTTTTCAGTTCTTTCCAGCGGCCCAGTTGGTGGAAGACCTTTTCCTGGGCCTTTTCGCGGATGGAGCAGGTGTTGAGCAGCAGCACATCCGCCTCTTCCGGGATCTCGGTGACGCTTAATTCATGGGTGCTGCCCAGCAGATCCGCCATTTTCGCGGAATCGTACTCGTTCATCTGGCAACCCCAGGTTTTGATGTGCAACTTCTTGCCCATGTGACTCGCTACCTGCAACAACTTAATCGGGATGGAAAAATGACCGCATATTCTACCCCAAGGTCCAGGTGGCTACCACAACCCTGACAGACACTTTCCTGATCAAGAACAGGCCACCTCCGATGTGGAGGTGGCATCCTTGGGTTTAGAAGCTTACATACCAGCGGTCATCGCTGCCGGTCATGCTGATGTCTTCAATGGTGACCACACCCATGCGGCCCCGCTGGAAGATGCGGGTAGCGGTGCGTTCTGCGCCCCGGTCGAGGGCAAAGTTGTAGACAGAAAGGCCATTGCAGACCAGCTTGTCGGCGATGGTGGGATAGTCGAGGCGATAGGCTTTGACGGCTTTATCCAGCACCAGGGGTTTGTTGCTGGCGGAAGACTTGCACACATCAATCAAGGCAGACTCCATATAGGGGTCCATGGCGGCGAAGGCGGGGGTGGACAGCAAAACCACACCAGCGGCCAGTAGGGCAAAACGTTTCATGTTGCTTCTCCACTGAGAACGGGTGGCACTGCATTAGACAGTGGTGGTTCCTGGCCATTTCTTGCGCAAATGTAAGAGTCTTTGTGAACTGTAAGCAAAGATGTCGACGCGCTATTCGGGGTACAATAACGGCCTTGCAGCAAAGGACAGTCAATGAAAACGGATCTGGTGATCAACGGTGGTGGCATGGTGGGGGCGGCCTTGGCCTTGGCCCTGGCACGCCAAGGCATGGGTGTGGCCCTGATTGACAAACAGCCCCCTCACATCAGCGACAGCCTGGACCCCAGGGTCAGCGCCATCAGCGAAGGGGCGCTGCGTTACCTTCAGGGGCTGGGAGTTGAACTCCCCCAGGGGCACTGCCAACCCTACCGGCAGCTGGACGTGGCAGACGGCAAGGCCCTGTGCCAGTTTCGCGCCAGCGACATCGGCGCCGAGCAGCTGGGGGTCTTTATTGAAAACAGCCGCCTGCAACAGGCTATCTGGCAGGCCCTGCCCGAGACGGTCACCCTTATCCAGGCCCAGGCCCGGCAATTTCAGCACGGCGAGGACGGGGTCAGCCTGACCCTGGATAACGGCCAGGTGATAGCGGCGCGCCTGGCCATAGGGGCGGACGGTGCCCAGTCCTGGCTGCGCGGCCAGGCCGGCATAGGGCTGACCGGCTGGGATTATCGCCAGCGTTGCCTGCTGGTGGCGGTAAAGACCCAGGGCCAGCTGCCCGATATTACCTGGCAGCAATTTACTCCCACCGGCCCCAGGGCCTGGCTGCCCATGGTGGACAACCAGGCGGTACTGGCCTGGTATGACGATGCCGCCACCATCAAGGCCCTGGAAAAGCTCGGCCCCCAGGAGCTGGCCCAGGCCGCCAAGGGGGCTTACCCGGCCCAGCTTGGGGATATCGAGGTGATCAAAGCCGGCAGTTTCGCCCTGACCCGCCGCCATGCCCAGCGCTACGGCCAAAACGGCGTCTGGCTGGTGGGGGACGCCGCCCACACCATCAATCCCCTGGCAGGGCAGGGGGTCAACCTGGGCTTTCGGGATGTGCAGGCCCTGGCGCCGCTGCTGCTGGACGCTTTCGCCAAGGGCCAGCCCTGGTGGAGTGAGTCGGTGCTGGCGGCCTATGAAAGGGCGCGCCGGCCCCATAACCTGTTGATGCAATCCATGATGGACGCCTGTTACAAGGGCTTTTCCAACAGCCATCCGCTGCTGGCTGGGCTCAGGGGTCTTGCCATCAACGGTGTGGCCAAGCTGGCCCCGGCCAGGCGCCAGGTACTCAAGTACGCCGCCGGGCTCTGACCCAAGCCGCCTTAGGGCGGCTTTTTCATGGCTGCTGCGAGCAGAATAGAACAGGCAGGCTTGGCGGCAGGGCGTGGGCATAGAGGAGTTGCGTCCAGGCATGACCAGGAGCAGATAAAGAAAAAGCCCGCACTAGGCGGGCTTTGGTGTAGTGGCTGGAGTACCAGGATTCGACCCCCCCCCCCCCCGCCCCCCAACCCGCTGCCTTACCGCTTGGCGATACTCCAGCAAACTGGTTGCGCAGTTCTCGGTGCGCTAATTAATGGCTGGAGTACCAGGATTCGAACCTGGGAATGGCGGGATCAAAACCCGCTGCCTTACCGCTTGGCGATACTCCAGCAAAACAATGGTGGCTATGGCGGGATTCGAACCTGCGACCCCATCATTATGAGTGATGTGCTCTAACCAACTGAGCTACATAGCCACTCTGAATTCGTTTCGGGCCGCAATTATTCAGAACCTTAGGCGCTGAGTCAACTGCTTCCCGCGATGCCCGTGTTCGATTGATGAAATC
>NZ_AMRI01000038.1 GCF_000299915.1 Gallaecimonas xiamenensis 3-C-1 | reverse complement strand
AGGGCAGGATGCCCGTGTGCAGCGACCGTGGTAAGCGACCAGAGGCGAGGATTAAGCGACAAAATCGCCGGGAGCGATTTTGAACATCGGAGCATGGCGACGATGGCCCGGAGGGCGAGGACCAAGGAAGGTCCGAGTAAACGCAGAGCCATGGTTTTGCCTGGGAGGCCCCGCTGACTTTTGCCGAAACAAAAGTACCCCGGCCGCCGGGCCGGGACCCGGCAAACAACAAGCTCGCCCGCAGGGTGCTTCCTCATGGGTGATTAATAACGCGCACAACCAATACAGCGCCACCCGCAAGCTACACTGAACCCTTGGGAACCCAAACGGATAGGAGGTCCCGTGGATACCAACTTGCTGCACCAAGGCACCCTGTGCCTGACCCGCAACGGCGCGGGCTGGATCATGGAGGTAGACCGGGAGCATCACAAGCTGCGCCTGAAGAACCACATCGACGGTCATGAGTTTGTGGCCGACTTCGATGATGTGATTGACGACTTCCACGCCCCGGCACCGGAAGACGAATGGTACTAGTGCATTGCCAGCCCAACAAAAAGCCCAGCTTGTGCTGGGCTTTTTGCTCGCTGCAGACAGCAGGGGGCTAACGGCGGGAAATGGCAGAAAGCAGCTCATCGAATTGGGCCTTGCCGCCCTTCATCGACAACCTATGCACGGCCTGATCGATAAAGATAAAGGCCTCGCCACGGCGCGCCTGGGGGTTATAGCTTGACCAGACCTCCATATCCCCCACCTTGCTGTGGTTAATGTTGGCCTCGGTGATGTCCAAGACTTGGGCCTGCTCTTCGGAGAGAGCTGCCAGCCAGGGCGCAAACTCCTGCCTTAGCCGGGGCTCGAACAGGGAGCGGACAAAGGGCACTTCCATGCCGGTCAGGTCGACCCCCTGGTAGAAGCTGTCACCCTGCAAAGCCTCATGGGAAAAAGACCAATCCCCGTACTGGTAGACCAGCAAGGGGCCGCTGTGAACCAGCGTTGGAGCCGCTGCCAGGCGCAACTGGGCGCCAGCAGAGATCACCAATTTGGGCTCAGCCTGGGCTCCCCCTGCCAACGCCGCCAACAACATCCATCCTTGGACTTTCATTTCCTATCCTCCCGAAGCTGGCTATCCAGTCTAGGCGAAGGGGAAGGGACAAGACAATCCAACAAAAAGCCCAGCTTATGCTGGGCTTTTTGCATCAAGGGCAGGACCTATTCGGTACCGCCGACGGTAATGCCGTCGATTTTCAGGGTCGGCTGGCCAACCCCTACCGGCACCGACTGGCCGTCCTTGCCGCAGACACCGACCCCGGGGTCGAGCTTGGCGTCGTTACCTATCATGGAGATCTTCTGCATCACTTCCGGGCCCATGCCGATCAGGGTGGCGCCACGGATGGGGCGGGTCACCTTGCCGTCTTCAATCAGGTAAGCCTCGGAGGCGGAGAACACGAACTTGCCGGAGGTGATGTCCACCTGGCCGCCGCCAAAGTTGGGGGCGAAGATGCCCTTTTTCACCGAGGCGATGATCTCGGCCGGGTCATGCTGGCCGGCCAGCATGTAGGTATTGGTCATGCGCGGCATCGGCAGGTGGGCGTAGGACTCGCGCCGGCCGTTACCGGTGGGGGCTACCCCCATCAGGCGGGCATTGTGCTTGTCCTGCATGTAGCCCTTGAGGATGCCGTCTTCGATAAGGATGTTTTCCTGGGTAGGAGTGCCTTCATCGTCGATGGACAGGGAGCCACGGCGGTCGGCCAGGGTGCCGTTGTCCACCACGGTAACGCCCTTGGCCGCCACCCGCTGGCCGATACGGCCACTGAAGGCGGAGCTGCCCTTGCGGTTGAAGTCCCCTTCCAAGCCGTGGCCTACCGCTTCGTGCAGCAGCACTCCCGGCCAGCCGTTGCCCAGCACCACTTCCATCTGCCCGGCCGGGGCCGGTACCGCTTCGAGGTTGGTCAGGGCCATGCGCACCGCTTCTCTGGCATAACCCAGGGTGCGCTTCTCGCCGCCGTCCAATTGCAGGAAGTAGTCGTAGCCGAAGCGGCCACCGCCACCGGCGCTGCCCCGCTCCCGGCGGCCGTCCTTTTCCACCAGCACCGACACGTTGAAACGCACCAGGGGGCGGATATCGGCGGCCAGGGTGCCGTCGGAACCGGCCACCAGCACTTCTTCATAGACGCCGGACAGGGACAGGATCACCTGGGTGACGTGGCTGTCGAGCTTGCGGGTGAACTGGTCGGCTTCTCGCAGCAGGGCCAGCTTGTCCAGCTGGCTGAGGCTGTCCAGGGGATTACCCTGGCCGTAGAGGGCGCGGGTTTCAACCGGCGAGGCCACCTTGACCCGGCCCTGGCCACCGCTGTTGGCGATGGAGCGGGCAGCCAGGGCGGCGTCCTTGAGGGTCTGGGGGTTGAGATCTTCGGCGTAGGCAAAGCCGGTCTTTTCGCCGCTGATGGCCCTGACCCCGACCCCCCGCTCGATATTGAAGCTGCCGTCCTTGATGATGCCGTCTTCCAGCACCCAGGACTCGTGGGCGGCCCCTTGGAAATAGAGGTCGGCGTAATCCACCTGATGCTGGTGGATAAGACCCAGGGTCTGCTCAAGGCCGGCGTTATCCAGGCCGGCCGGGGCCAGCAAGCGCTCGGCCACGGTGGAAAAAAGGCTCATCACGACTCCTTGGGCGGTACTACGGCAAAGCGGCGATGCTTATCCAACGGCATGCGCTCACGTACCGCCTCTGTTAATGGGTGGTCCAGCTTGGCACTGACGGTGCCTTCGCCCAGGGTCAAAGATTCCAGTACCTGGCCCCAGGGGTCGACGATCATGGAACGGCCCCAGGTTTCCCGGCCGTTGGCGTGTTCCCCGCCCTGGTTGGCCGCCACCAGGTAGCATTGGCCTTCGATGGCGCGGGCCCGGCACAAAACGTCCCAGTGGGCCTCGCCGGTGCGGGCGGTAAAGGCGGCGGGCAACACCAGCAGGTTGACCTGCTGCTGGCGATACCAGGCAAACAGTTCGGCAAAGCGCACATCATAACAGACCGCCATGCCGATGCGGCCAAAGGGCGTGTCCACCACGGTTGGCCCAGGGCCCCCCACAGTGGTGGCAGACTCCAGGTAGGTGCCGGTGTTGTCGGCCACCTGCACGTCGAACATGTGCATCTTGTCGTAGCGGCCCCGCACCTGGCCCTGGTCGTCTATCACCAGGGACGCAGCGCCGAAGCGCTCTGGGTTGGCGCTTTGGATGGGGAAGGTGCCGGTGACCATCCACACCCCGTATTTGACGCAAAGGGCCTTGAGGGCGTTCTGGATGGGGCCGTCGCCGAAAGGTTCCGCCACCCCCAGCTGTTCCCTGTCCTTACCACCGAAATAGGCAAAGCATTCCGGCAACACCACCAGCCGCTGGGTGCGGGCCAGGTCCGCCAGTTGCCGCTCGACGGCGGCCAGGTTGGCGGCCACGTCGGGCACGGACACCATCTGCAGGGCGGTAACGATACTCATGGCTTGGACTCCTCGGGAACCGGGTTTCTATCGACTGTAGCAGCCTCGGCCGGGGCGGCGGAAGGGGCCTGGGGCTGGTCGGGCTGGCTGTTTTCCGGCGGCTTGGGCAGGGGCACCGAGCCCTTGCGCCGGGACACTTCCTGCAACTGCGGGTTGTCTATGGTGCCGGTCAGGTTAAAGCGGATCTCGGTGACCACGTCGATCACAGGGCCGAAGATCTTGGTCAGGGCATAGACCGCCACCCCGGTGATGGGGGTGACCGCAAAGGCCGCCAGCACCGGCAGGCTGCCGGTGACATTGGGCTTGAAACTGATGTCGTAGGCCAGTTGGCGGCCCACCAGATCGGTCCAACCGGAGGCCTTCATGTCCCCCACCACGCCGTCCATCTCGATTTCATTGGAGCGTAGCACTCCCTGTTTGAGCTCGCCGCCGGCGTTGATCTTGTCGAAGTACAGGCCCTTGTCGAACAGGTCGCGAAAATCCAGGGCCAGCTTGCGGCGCAGGGAGTCGAAGCTGAATACGGTGAGCAGCCTGGCGCCTTTGTCGGACACGTCCGCCACGTAGCCCTGGCCCAGGTTGACCTTGACCCGGCCGTCGACGTTGGCCAGCTTGAATTCGTGGGGGCCGCCGGGCCAGCTCAGCTGCAACTGGCCCTGCATGGGGGCGTCCCGCAGGCTGGTGGCCATGCCCATGGTGTCCAGATAGGTGCCGACGTTGGCCACATCGGCGGCCAGGTCCAGTTCGGTGTAATTGCCCTTGGCCAGCCAGGTTCCAAAACCGCTGATGCGGCCGTCCTTGCCCTGCTGGCGGATCACCGGCAATAGCAGGTCGTCGCCCTGGCCGCGCCCTTCCAGAGTCAGCTGGCCCAGGTTGAAGCCTAGCAGCTGGCATTCGCCGCAGAAGAACTTGAAGGGGGGAATGTCCTTGGGAGCCAGGGCCTGGCTCTGGCTGGCGTCCGGCACCGGCTGCCAACTGGGCAGGTTCAGGCGCTGCAGGTTGATCAACAGCGGCGAGCGGGCCCAGCGGGTGGGCAGCCAGACCTGACCTTCCAATTGCGGGCTGGTGGCGTCCAGCTGCCAGCTGTCGGCCTGGGGCAAGGCGCGGATGCGAATTTTGTCCAGGCTCTGGCCGTAGGCCAGCAGCTTGTCGGCATTGAGGGTGGCTTCGGTCAGAGGCGGCAACAGGCCGCCATGGCCATGCTGGTCCATCTTACCGGCCAGGGCCTTGATCCAGGCTTCCACGTCCACCGAGGACAGGCTGGCCACCAATTTACCTTCACCGGCCCTGGCCTGGGGTGCCGGGGCGTCCCCTACCCCAAGGCCCCAATATTGCACCTGGCCCTTGGCAAAACGGGCCAGACCCCTGGCCTTTGGGCCGAGGTCCAGGCGGATATCCACCCCGGCGTCGTTGCCCTTGGCATTGACCAGCAACGGCCAGCTGTCGGCGGCGTCCTTGCGGGCCGGGAAGGGGTAGGGACTGGCCAGGCCCTTGAGGTTGCTTTGAGCCTTGAGCTTGAGATCAAAGTCGCCGCTCTTGACCAGCAGATCCAAGCGGCCGGCCCAGTCGCTCTCGCCGGTCAGGGTCCACCAGGGGGCTTTGAGCTTGTTCGCCTGGAAACGGCCACCCAGGTCCAGCCCTATCTGGTAGCCCGCCTCCTGTTGCTCGCTGGCCAGGGTCAGGTTCAGGGACTGGTCGTAAAGGCGGGCGCTCAGCCCCTTGGCGCTGAGTTTGTCGTTGTCGAAGCTCAGTTGGCCCTTGAGGTCGGTCAGGTCGAAGGCGTCCAGCACCCGTACCGGGTTGCCGGCCAGTTCCACCTGGCCTTTGACATCGGGGTCGCCACCGGCCAGGGGAATGTCCAACTGCACCCGGCCTTTGACCTCGCCCCCTACTTGCAGCTGGGTCAGGGCCTTGCCGACGGTGCCGGCCAGGGGCGAGGCCTGCATCAGGGCCGCCACCTCGGGGGCCGCCACCTGGGTGCTGGCATCGATATGCAGGCGGGCCTGGTGGTCCAGGCGGGGAATGCGGGCCTCAAGGTGCCCCACCGGCACCCCCATCAGCTGGCCCTTGTCGCTGGCCAGGGCCAGGCCACCGTCTTGGAAACGGGCCTTGACGCTGGCTCCGGTCAGGGCCGGCCAATGGCTGTCGAACTGGAAGTCGAGCCCCTTGAAGCTGGCATCGGCCAGGAAACTGCCGCTGTTGTCGTCAAAGGGGAAGTCGTGGAAGGCCCCTTGCCAGAGCGCGGTGCCGCTGCCTTGGCCCCCTTGCAGGGCCCTGGTCAGGTAGTCGGCAACCTCGTGGGGCAAGGCGGTCAGGGGCAGGTAGGCCCCGGCCTTGCTGGCGTCCAGGCGGCTGACCTGGGTAGCCATGGCCAGGCGGCTTTGCTCACCTAGGTCCAGCTTGCCGCGCCCGGTCAGGGCCAGATCGGCAGTGGCCAGGGCCAGCTCACCGGTACGCAGCTGCCAATGATCGCCCTGGTCCAGCAGCCAGACATCCCCCTTGAACCGGGTCAGGTCGAAGGGGGCAGCGAAATGTGGACCAGGGTCTATGGTGACGCTGTCGTCGTCGATACGGGCTATGCCCTTGTCACCGGCCCAGGACAGGCTCATGTCCAGACCTTTGACCCCAGGCAGCTGGTCCTTGGCGCCCCAGCTCAGGGCCACCTCGGCATTGCCGGCCAGCTTCTGCCCTGGGCTGGCGGCCAGGTAAAGGTCGTTGATGTTGCCGTAAGGTTGGGCCACCGCCAGCCAATGCTTGATGGGGGGCGGCAGCTCACGCCACAGGTTCAGCAGCGGGCTCAAGGGCGCCAGCTTGAGTTTCTGGGCGTAGAGCAGCAGGTCGTCCCCCTGCTTTCGAAACTGCATGGGGCCCAGCTGCCAAGGGGCCTTGTCGGTGCTGACCTTGGCCTTGAGGCTGTCCAGTTGCCAACCGTCGTCGTTGGCTTCGTAGGTGAAGATCCAGTCGTCGACCCGGATGTCGTGGCGGTCAAAACTCAGGTCAGAGTCCCTGAGCCGGGCCTGGCCACCGGTGAGGCGGCCCTTTTGGAAGTCCATCCACACAAGGGCATTGACCACGCCCCTGTCCACCGTCAGGTAGTCACCCAGGAAGGTATTGACCCAGGGGTCCAGGTGCAGGTCCTGGGCGTCCACAAAGAGGCGGGCGTCCAGCTCCTTGAGGCGGCTGTCCAGGCCGTAGAGGTCGAGGATAAAGCGCGCCTGTTGCTGGCCGTATTCGCGGATGCTGCCATAGCCCACCGCCTGGTGGCGATAACCGCTGCCAAGCCAGGACACCTTGCTGACCGCCACGGTGCGCGGCCCATAGCGGGACGGCAACACCAGTTCGGCGTTGGTGACACTGGCCTTGCCCAGTTGTTTTAAGAAGAGGTTTTCCAGTTGCCGCCAGTTGATCGCTTCCTGGCCGCCCTCTTCGCTCTTGGGCCAACGCTTGAGGTTAAGCTCAAGGCCGTCGGCCTGGAGGCTGGCCACCTTGGGCTCCATGGCCACCATGCTGGCCCAGAACCGCAGCCCCACCGACAGCTTGCCGATGTGCAGGTCCAGCTGTTGGTCCTTGTCCTGGAGGTGGACGTCGCCAAACTGGAAAGACGGGCCCAGGCCGGTCCAGTCGCCCTTGGCCGAGCCGATAGACAGGTTCAGGCCCCAGCGGGCGTTGGCCTGGTCCACCAGCCAGGGGCGCACGTCGTCCAGGCGGTGGATAAAGACCCGGGCGGCGGACACCAGCAGGGCCGCCAGCAGCAGGAAGATGGCCAGCAATAACCAGACTTTTTGGGCCAGCCAGCCCAGCGCTGCTTGCACTCTGGCCACTACATCATCACCACATCAAACTGATCCTGGTTGTAGAGGGGCTCTCCCTGGATCTTCACTTCCTTGCCCATAAAGACCACCAACTCGGCCAGGGCATGGGACTCGTCGTCCGCCAGGGCCTCGGCCACCTTGGGCGAGGCATAGACGATAAACTGGTCGGCGTCGTAGGCGCGGTGCACCCTAAGGATCTCCCGCAGCACCTCGAAGCAGACGGTTTCCACCGTCTTGACCCGGCCCCGGCCGTGGCAAGCCGGGCACTCGCCGCAGAGCACGTGTTCCAGGCTCTCGCGGGTGCGCTTGCGGGTCATCTCCACCAGCCCCAGGGCCGAGAAGCCGTTGACCGAGGTCTTGGCCCTGTCCTTGACCAGGGCCTGCTCAAGGCTTTGCAGCACCCGGCGGCGGTGGTCTTCATCGAGCATGTCGATAAAGTCGATGATGATGATGCCGCCAAGGTTACGCAGCCGCAGCTGGCGGGCGATGGCCTGGGTGGCTTCCACATTGGTGTTGAAGATGGTCTCTTCCAGGTTGCGCCTGCCCACGAAAGCACCGGTGTTGATGTCGATGGTGGTCATGGCTTCGGTCTGGTCGATGATCAGGTAGCCGCCGGATTTGAGCTCTACCTTGCGGTCCAGGGCCCGCTGGATTTCGTTCTCCACGTCGAACAAGTCGAAGATGGGCCGCTCGCCGGCGTAGTACTCCAGCACCCGCCCCAGTTCCGGTACGAATTCGTCGCAGAAGGTCTTGAGGCTTTCGAAGGTGAGCTTGGAGTCGACCCGGATGCGGTCCAGCTCGGTGCCCACAAAGTCCCGCAGGATGCGGTGGGCCAGGCTCAGCTCTTCATAGAGCATGCTGCGGGTGGTGCTGCGGGCCCGGCGTTCTTCAATCTTCTTCCACAGGCGGCGCAGGAAGGCGGCGTCTTCCTTGAATTCCCGCTCCCCTACCCCTTCGGCGGCGGTGCGGACGATAAAGCCGCCGGCGCCGTCACAAAAGGGCTCCACCAGTTCTTTAAGGCGCGAACGCTCCTCTTCGTTTTCGATGCGCTGGGACACCCCCACATGGGTGGCACCGGGCATGAACACCAGGTAGCGGGACGGCAAGGTGATGTCGGTGGTGAGCCGCGCGCCCTTGGTGCCCAGGGGGTCCTTGACCACCTGCACGACGATGTCCTGGCCTTCGTGCACCAGCCGGGCGATGTCGCCGGTCTGGAAGGGGCGCAAGTCATCGTCGTCCAGGCCCACCCCGGGGGGGATGATGTCGGAGGCGTGCAGGAAGGCGGCCTTGTCCAGGCCGATATCCACAAAGGCGGCCTGCATGCCCGGCAGTACCCGGCTGACCCGGCCCTTGTAGATGTTGCCCACCAGGCCGCGCTTGGCAGCCCTTTCGATATGCAGTTCCTGCAATATGCCGGTTTCCACCAGGGCGACGCGGGTCTCGGAGGGGGTGCAGTTGATCAGCAACTCGGCGCTCATTCAGTCTCCTTGCCCAGAAATGCCTGGAGCAGCTGCTCCGTTTCCATCAAGGGTAAGCCTACCACGGCGAAATAGCTGCCGGCCAAGTGGCTGACAAAGCGCCCGCCCCGGCCCTGGATGCCGTAGCCGCCGGCCTTGTCGGCGGGCTCGCCGCTGTGCCAGTAGTCGGCGATTTCCTGGTCGCTGAGCACCTTGAAGCTGACGGTGCTGGTCACCACCTTGGACAGGGTGCGGCGGCCGTCGGAAAAGGCGATGGCGGTATGGATAAGATGGCTGCGCCCGGACATGGCCCGCATCATGCGGGCAGCATCCATCTGGTCCAGGGGCTTGACCAGCAGCTGGCCGTCCAGCTCACCGACGGTGTCGGCACCCAGCACAGGGCGCGGCTCGGCGGCCAGGGCGGCACCCGCCTCGGCCTTGAGCCGGGCCAGGCGCTCCACCAGGGCCAGGGGGGTTTCCCCGGGTAGGGGCGACTCGTCCACCTCGGGGCGCAATACCTCGAAGGGGCAGTCGAGCAGGGTCAAGAGTTCATGGCGGCGGGGCGAGCCCGACGCCAGGTACAAGGCATTGTTCAACATCAACGGATCCGGAAACGGCGTCTCAGGCGGCGCAGCAGGGGGAACAGCCAGAACCACATGGCGGCGCTGGTCAGGGCCGGGAAAAAGTAGTGGCCGGTGATGGCCACGCTGTTGGCCACATGTTCCACCCAGTACACCAGCATCAGTTTGGCGGCCACCAGCAGCCCCACTATGGCGGACTGCTGCCAGAGGGAAAAGTTGCGGATCTTCTGAAAATTCAAGGCGGCCACATAGATGACCATGGTCAGGGCCAGGGCATGGACCCCCATGGTGGAGCCCAGCAGTATGTCCATCACCAGGCCGCAGAACCAGGCCACCCCGACACTGACCCGGTGTGGCAGCGCCAGGGACCAGTACAGCAATACCAGGGCCAGCCAGTCGGGCCTGAAAGGGTCGAACAGCAAGGGCATGGGCAACATGGCCAGCACCATGGCCACCAGCAGTGACAGCCCTATGACGATGAAATTCATTGGCTGGCCTCCTGCTCGGCTTCGCCTTGCTGGGCCGGCTCGGCCTCCTGATGCTGCTGGCCCTGGCCTGGCCAGATCAGCAGCAGGTAACGGACCCGGTCCAACTGTGCCACGGGTTCGGCCAGCACCCGCGCAAAGGGCTTGCCTTCATCGGAAAACACCGAGGTGACCTTGGCCACCGGGTAACCCTCGGGGAAGCGCCCCCCCAGGCCCGACGATAGCAGCAGGTCCCCCACCTTGATGTCGGAGCGGTGCGGCACGTGGTTAAGGCTCAGCTCGTCCAATTGGCCGGTGCCGGCGGCGATGGCGCGGATGCCGTTGCGGGCCACCCGTACCGGCACCGCATGGGTGGCGTCGCTGATCAGCAGTACCCGGGCCGAACTGGGCCCCACATTCACCACCTGGCCAATCAGGCCCTGGGCGTCCAGCACCGGCTGGCCTTCGTAGACGCCGTCACTGCGGCCACGGTTGATCATGATCTGCTGGCTGAAGGGGTCCGAGTCCACCGTCATCACCTCGGCCACCAGCTTGCGGCTGGCGGTACGGGCCTGGGAGCCCAGCAAGGCGCGCAACTGGTTGTTCTCCTCCTCCAGGAAGGTCAAATGCTGCAGGCGTTCGGACAGCAGCAACAGCTGGTCCTTGAGCCGGGCATTCTCCTCCTTGAGGTGGGAACGGGTGGTGAGCTCTTCCGAGCCCCAGCGCAGGGCGCGGGTAGGGGCGTCGGCCAGGTACTGGATGGGGGTGACCAGGGAATTGAGATAAAAGCGGACCCCATCGAAACGATGTTGCCAGCGGTCCAGGAAAATGATCACAAAAGACACCAGCACCAACAGCAGCAGACGCCACTGCAGTGAGGGCCCTCGGGAGAAAATCGGCTTCATAAGGGCAATTGGGCGCCCGCAGGCGCCCTTTTCATTATTCTTCGCTGAAGATATCGCCGCCGTGGATATCGATCATCTCCAGGGCCTTGCCGCCGCCACGGGCCACACAGGTCAGGGGATCATCGGCCACCACCACGGGGATACCGGTTTCTTCCATGAGCAGGCGGTCGAGGTCCTTCAACAGGGCGCCACCGCCGGTCAGTACCATGCCGCGCTCGGAAATGTCGGAGGCCAGCTCGGGCGGGCACTGCTCCAGGGCCACCATGACGGCGCTGACGATGCCGGTCAGGGGCTCTTGCAGGGCCTCGAGGATTTCGTTGGAGTTGAGGGTAAAGCTGCGCGGTACCCCTTCGGCCAGGTTACGGCCACGGACTTCCAGTTCCACCATCTCTTCGCCCGGGTAGGCGGCACCGATGTCGTGCTTGATGCGCTCGGCGGTGGCTTCGCCGATCAGGGAGCCGTAGTTGCGGCGCACGTAGTTGATGATGGCTTCGTCGAAGCGGTCACCACCGATACGCACAGAGGAGCTGTACACCACGCCGTTCAGGGAGATCACCGCCACTTCGGTGGTACCGCCACCGATGTCCACCACCATAGAGCCGGTTGCTTCGGAGACCGGCAGGCCGGCACCGATGGCGGCAGCCATGGGTTCTTCAATCAAAAATACCTCGCGGGCACCGGCGCTCATGGCCGATTCACGGATGGCGCGGCGTTCTACCTGGGTAGCCCCTACCGGCACACACACCAGCACACGGGGGCTGGGGCGCAGGAAGTTGTTCTCGTGCACCTGTTTGATGAAGTGCTGCAGCATCTTTTCGGTGACGTAGAAGTCGGCGATAACGCCGTCCTTCATGGGGCGGATCGCCTTGATGTTACCCGGGGTCCGACCCAGCATCTGTTTGGCGGCATGGCCCACGGCGGCAACCGACTTGGGGCCACCGGCGCGCTCTTGACGGATGGCGACCACGGAAGGCTCATTGAGGACTATGCCTTTCTCGCGTACGTAGATGAGGGTATTGGCGGTACCAAGATCGATGGACAGATCGTTGGAAAAGAGACCACGGAGTTTCTTGAACATGGGGAAGGCGGATCCTGTCTTTGCGCAAACGGATGCTTTGTTAATCGGCTAACTTTACCAACGGCCTTGGTTATCCACAAGCAAGCAGGCCCCGCTGCGAAGCCGCTATTCAGATTTAATTGTTATAACTGGGATTTGGGTCCGATCAGGGGCTGTTTTGCCGCCAGATCTCCTGCCAGTAAATCTGCTTGTCGTTACCTCGAAAGCGCCCAAAGTAGCCATTGGCCTGAGGGTCCTGCTGGCCGGTGCTGGCCGGGTCCCAAGGGAACTTGAGCCAGTCGGCCACGGCGGCGGCCATGGTGACCTGGCCCGGTTCTCCCGGGGCGCTCAGCGCCAGAGCGCCATAGGGGCTCTGGCCGGCATGCAGGGCTACCCCCGTACCCTGCGGCCCTGTGGCCAATCCATCGGGATTGGCAACCAGGCTGAGGGCACCAGGGGCTACCTGGGTACAACTGTCGTCGGTATTCCCTATGTAGTAGCGACCATTCCAGTACTGGGTCTTTAACTGTATTGGCAGCGCTTCGTCTTCGGGGCCGCTGGCGTCCTCCAAAAGGGCCCGGCCGAAGCGCAGGCTGGCGATGGGTTCGCCCCAACTTTTGGCGCCGCTCAGGGGCAGATCGGCGTTGGCTATCTGGGTATGGCGGTCGTAGGGATTGGCGCCGTGGTCCTCGTTATCCACAAAGCGCACCCCAAGGGGAACGGCGCTAAAGGGGCCGTCCGGGGCTGCCAGTTTGTCTAGCTGCTGCTGGGTGTTGACCAGCGCCTGGCCCGCCCCCCAGCTGGGGGTCAACAAGGGGTCTGCCAGCCGGGCCGACTGGTCGGCCCCGGCAAATTCGCTGGTAAAGCGCAGGCTGCCCTTGGCAAAGCTGCCCTGGTAGTTGCGGGTCAGCGCGCCAGCCAGGTTCTGGGCACTCAGGGTGCCGGCCAGGGTCACCGGCTGGCCCATGTAGGTAAAGTTGCCGCACTGCTGGCTGAGGCTGTCGGCGGTCAGGGCCACCCTGGCCGGCACAAAGCGGCCCAGGTCGGCGCTTTTGGCCACCGGCATGGTGAAACTGCTTTGCTGATAAGGAGGCGGCGTGGCGGTAAGGCGGAAGATACCCACTTCGCTGACGGCCTGCTCCAGGCTTTGGCTGGCGCCGGGGCTCTTTTGGTGGTGGTAGCTTTTTGTTAAGACAGTGCCGGCCTCGCCGCTGGCTGGCGCCACCAGCTCCAGCCCCAGGGGCAGGTCGCCCTGGTCGTAGCTAGGGGTAACGGTGTTGTCGCAAAAATTGCTGTCACCCTCTGCCTGCCAGGCCATGGCGGTGATGCTGATGGGGAAGCTTTCCCCGGCGAAGCGGTAGATGGGGCAGTTGGCGTCCGCCGGCAGGCAGCTGACCTGGGTGCTGATGCAGAGCCCGGCCGGGGAGCTGACAAAGCTATCTGCCCCGGCCATGACCAACCCGGCCTCCAGGCCGCTGCCCCGGTAGAGGGCGTCCAGCTGAACCTTACCGGCATCGCCGTAGTTCACGCTGATAGAGCTCTCACCCTGGTTGTTAAAATGCAGGTCAAGGTAGGTGGGGTTGGCGCTACTGGCGCTGAGCTCGGTGTTGTTCACCTTAACTGGCCAATTGGCCACCCGGGGGCTGGTGTCGCCGCTTTGCTCGATATAGCTGGACCAGAACCCCAGGGACTTGTCGGTGTTGGCGAAGGCCGGCACGCATTTTTGGCTGCTGTCGCTCTTTTTCACCGCTTTTAGCAGGATGTCGGTCGCCGTCTTATTGGCGATGAGGTCCGGCACGTCAAACACAAAGCCGCTGTCTGCCGCCGTCAAGGTGCAGTCGCTGCTGGGGGTGCCGCCGTCCCGGCGGCATTGGGTGGCGCCAAAGGCCCGGGTGGAGGGAATGGACGACGGTACCCCCAGGGTCACAGTGGCGGCCGTGGTCTGCTGGAAGCTGACCACGGCCGTGCCGCCGCTGAAGGTCACAGGGTTGGCGCTCCAATTGCCGCTTGGGCTCAGGCTGGCGGTGACGCTGTCGGTGTAGAGCTGGCTGCAATCGGCGTTGAGGCAGGCCTTGATGGTCACCTGGCTTGGGTTGCAGGTCAGGGCGCTGCTGGCATAGGCCAGTTCGAAGTGATCTATCTGCTGGCCGATGGGATTTATCTGGGCGGCACAGACCTTGAGGTTGTCAAAGCCGTGGTAGTTGTTGACGCTGCCGGTGGAACCGGTAAAGGACAACAGGAAGTTCTCTGGCAGGCTGGCCTGGGCCAGGCTGGTCAGTACGTTATAGGGCGCCACCAACTGGCTGTAGTTGCTGCCGCTGCCACTGCTGTCCCTGTCCACCGCCACGGTGACCGCATTGGCGCTGGTGGAGTCCACCGTGACCCGGTAGCGGTGCCCCGGCGCCGGGGTATTGGTGCCACGCACATCTATGGCCGGGTTCAGGGTGCTGGTGCCGGTCAGGTAGCGGTAGCCATCGCTACCATTGCCTGAGCCCCGCACCGCCACGGCGTCGGCCCTGCTGCCGGGGCCGCCGATGCGCCCTTCGGTGGCGTTGGAATAGTTGCCGAACTCGTCCAGCCCCACCCCCAGCCAGCCGCCGGCAAAGCCGTTGATGCCGCTTTTCTGGGCATAGCCGAGGGAGCCGCCGAAAGCCCCGGCCAGGGGGGTATAGGTGGCGTCGGACAGGATCACCGCCATACCGTCGGCACCGGTGCCGGACTGGGGTGACCAGCCATAGTAGTCGAACTCCACCACCACCTTGTTGCCTCTGGCGGGCAACAGCCGCTGCAGGGACAGGGCGGTGGACTGGTTGTTGCTGGCCTCGGTCAGGCGCAGGCGGCCGTTGACTATGGCCGGGCTGAAGTTGCCGGCACTGCGGGAGGTGACCCAGTCACTGCCCAGGCTGCTGCGGTTGTCGAAGTTGTCGGTAAAGCATTGCAGGGCAGCGCCGCATTGGCTGCGCTCGCGCATCAGCTGGGCCACCTGGCCGTCAGTCAGGTCGCTATTGAAGATACGCAGTTCATCCAGGGCGCCGCTATAGGGGTAATTGCCGTTGTTGTAGCTGCCCAGGCGCAGGCTGTAGCTGTTGCCCCCGCGCAGGGCCTCGTCGTAACTGGCATAGCTGTCTTCCTGGCCATTGATAAACAGGCTCTGGCGGCCATGGCGGTAGCGGATGCTAACGTGGGTCCAACTGTTGGCGACCAGGACCCTGTTACTGACCAAGACCCTGTCGTAACCCACCCAAGGCCGCCAGAGGTAGTTCTCCCCTTCCCATTGCCATTGCAGGCGGCCGTCGCTGCGTAAAAAGAGGCTGTAGTTGGCCTCCTTGGCCACCAGCGCCATGTCGCTGCCCAGGCTGGCCGGCCGCACCCAAAGCCCCAGGGTGAAGCTGTCCCTCATGTCCAGCAGGTTGTTGTCGGCCGCTTCCAGGTACTGGTTGCGACTGCGGTTGAAGACGCCGTAGCGGCAGGTGCCCAGTTGGTCCACGGCCGGCAGGGCCGGGTTGCTGTCGCTGGTGCTGGCACCGTTACGAGCCTGGCCGTTAAGGCCATTGCCGGAGCTGTCTTCCACTTCTCCGGCCAGCCCATACCAGAGCTCCTCATTGAGGTGCCAACTGAGCACCGGCGCCGGAGGCGGTGCATTACAGGCACCCGCCGGTACCGAGTCGGGCAGGCAGCTGCCGGTCACGCTACTGCTGCCGTTGACATAGACATGCTGGTAGCTGGGGGCGGTGAGATTGCCATAGACCTGGGAGTCGTTGAGGGTGATGGGGCCGGCCCCCGTGGTGCTGATGGCTACAGGGGAAGCACTGGTACCCAGACTGCTGTTGCTGGCTGTGACACTGTTGGCGCCAGAAATAGTGCCGCTGGTCATGGTGACGCCGCTCAATATGACGTTATTGGCCGAAGTCATCACAAAGTCGCCGCTGAGGGTGCCGCCGGACAGGTTCATGCCCGAATTGGCCTGGGCGCCCCCTAACAGGTCGGTGCCGTTGCTGGTCAGGGTGTTGCTGGAGGAGGTGACCTTGCCAGTGACCTTGCCGCCGGTCAGGCTGATGTTGCCGGCGGTGCTGATGGTGCCATTGACCGTGGTGCCCACCAGGGTGATGGGACTGCTCTGCCCCTCCAGGTTGCCGTAGATCACCGTGGTGACGCTGGTCAAAAAGCCACCATATTGGGCTTGCAGGTGAATGGGCGCCCCGGCACTGCCCACCTGGGCGTTGGTCAGGCTAAAGCCGTTGTTGGCGACAATGATGCTTTCACCCGCCGCCACCAGCACGTCGCCGCTGGCCAAAGACACCAGGCCGTTGCCGCTGCACTCGAAACGGTTGCCGCTAACCACCCAACTGGTGGAACAGCTGGGGTACTGGCCGGCGCTGAGGTTGTAGACGGCGCCAAAGGCCAGGCCTTGCCAGGCCAGCAGCGCCAGGGCCAGCCACCTCATTCCCCTACCTCCACCGCCAGTTGCCGGCTGGTGGCAAGGCTGCCCCCTGTGCACTGGCCGGTGCTGGTCAGGCGCAGCACCCGGCCGGGCAGGTCGGCGTCCGCCGATTGCTGCTCGGCGCAGCTCAGCCGGTAATGGCAGCCGGCCAGGCCGGGGGCGGCAAGGGCCTGGTCGCCACTGGACAACAGGCTGCAACTACCCAAGGTGCCGTTGAGGGGATAAAGGCGCACCAGGCCGGCCTGGATACCGCTTTGGGCGGCCAGGTAGGCGCGGCTGCCCAGCACCTCATAGACCAGGGTGCCGGACTGGCGGTTAAGGAGCGCCAACAGCCCCGCCACCAGCAGGGCCATCACCACTATGATGAACACCGCCACCGTCAGGGCGCTGCCTTTTTGCCGGCCTGCCTCAGGGAACATTGGGGATATGAACCTCCAGGTTGAAGAACATGGCGTCCTGACTGAGGGTGCTGAATGGCAACAACAGGTGCACCACCGCATTGCGCTGCAACACCGGGGCGTCGTAACGGAACAGCGGCCCCACCCCGGACTGCACCCCTTCGGCCATCAACGCGCCACCGGCCAGGCCGCCACCCGGCAGCGGTTGGCTGGCCTGGAAACCATAGCCGCCAAAGCGGTAGACGGCCTGGCCCTGGCGACAATAACTGACCGGCGCGGCCCCCAGGTACAGGCGGCGACTGGGTGAGTCCTTGCTGAACCGGCTGCTGGCGGCCAGGGTCAGCAGCAGGGTGCCGTCGGCCTCGGCATCGATGCTGGCCAGGGCCGCCAGCCGCTGGTCATTCCCTGGCGCCCCATACAACTGGGCCGGCTGGGTGGGGTTGATGATCACCCAAACCTGGCTGCCGTAAAGGCCCTGGTTCCAGTAGGGCGCGGCCAGGGTCGACAAAGCCCGCAGTTGGCTGCCGGAGGCGGGGCGCACCGGGGCGTCCAGGTACTGCATGGCTCCGGCCATGGGCACAAATTCCAGGCAGTCGCCGTCGGCGGACACCCGAATACTGTTGGGCACGGCGTTACGCAGCTCCCGGCTCAGCCGCTCCACCAGAAAGCGCCCCTGGTTCAGCACCTGCTCCCGGGCGGTGCTGTCCACATAGACCTGGCTGCCAAAACGCAAGTAGCCGTAGGCGCCCAGGCCGATGATGCCCATCAGCAGGATCACCGCCACCAACTCCAGCAGGGTAAAGCCCTTGGCCTTGTTCACCAGTTCCCCCTGTAGGCGGCGAAGCGGATGGCGCTGCCGTCCGGCGGCGTTACCGTCACGTCGATACGTTTGGCCTCGCGGTTGGCCAGGCCCAGGGCGGCGCCGTCGTAGCTGATCTGCACCTGCACCCGGTATTGGCGGTATTGGTCCAGCAGGGCCTGGTCGAGGATGTTGGTGATGGCGTCTCCGCGCACATCCAGGCCATGGTAGTCGTCGACATCGTCATAGCCGGTGCGGCTCTCGCCGCCGTCCGGGCCCAGGTTGGCCGCCGGGGTACAGGGGGGAGCGCCGCTTTCGCCGCAGCGCTGGCGGCCACCGGCCCGGTCGGACTGCTCGTCAAAGGCCTTGGCCAGGATCTCGTTCATCAGGCTCTGGCCCAGCTCGGCGGCCCGAACCTGGTGCCAGGGGTCTGTGCTGCGTAGCGCAAGAGGCAGCAAGCTGGCGGTGATGAGGGTCACGGCTATGCCCAGCACCAGCATGCCCACCACCAGTTCAATCAGGGTGACGCCGCGCTGGCGCTGAGGCCTTAACATGGGTGCATATACCCCTGGGGTTCTATGCAAAAGGCAGCGTTGGCCAATGCCAGGCGGCAACCGGCCTGGCATTGGGAGAGATTGCCCAGGGCGTCGAAGTCCAGGGCCTGGGGCAGAGCCGAGGGGCTGCCGCCGGCACTGAAGACAGGGGCACTGCTTTGAAAATGGATACTGAGGTCGGCCTCGCCACCCGGGCTTTGGGCGGCGCAACCGCTGAGATCGTCAACCACCATGCCAGTGTCCGCCAGGATCAGGCGGTGGCAGGCGTCGCTGTGGGTTTGCTGCATGGCCAGCATCTGCACCCGGCGCAGCAGGGAAAGGGCCTGATCCCGGTCCACCACTTCCGCCACACCGCCAGCGCCGACAAAACGGCTGGCCACGGCAACGGCCAAGATGCCCAGGATCAGGATAACGGTGACCAGCTCTACCAGGGTAAAGCCGCTATTAGCTTTGGCCAAGGTAGAGCCGGGCATGGCAATTAACCGCAGTTGACTTGGGTTTTCGCCGCTGCGGAAGCAGAAGCAGCCTCGGTGTAGACAACCTGGCAACCGGTGTCTTCGGCGTATTGGAAGGTACCGGCGGCACCGGATACTTCCGCCCAGGGGTCGCTGACGTCGATGACATTTTTAACGTCAGCTGCGGCAGGGTAGCCGTAAACGGTATTCACGGTGCCAATGGTTGCCACCGCCACAGAAGCTGCGGCCTGATCTTCGTTCCCAGCAATTAGGGACTTGGCGTAGACCATCTGGGCAGCCCCCTTGATGGACGCTTCCACGCCCTGGGCGGTGGCCTTCTTGGCATCGTCCTGCAGGTCGATGAACTTGGGTACGGCGGTCACGGCCAGAATGCCGAGGATGATGATCACCACCACCAGCTCAATCAGGGTAAAACCTTGTTGTTTTTGCATCTTGATACTCCCTTGGTACGTCGGTACTAAAGCCTAGTTATTGTTGAAGACCATCACCTTGCCGGTCTGTGGCTGGTAGGTGAAGCTGTTGCCCACACCGGCGGTGCCGTAGTCACCGGCCGCTGGAAGCGAACTCTTGTTGAGGGTGGCGATAAGGTAATAGACGCAGCGATCGCCGTTACCGTCGCTTTGCATCCGCACCAGGTAGCGGTTGTTGGCAATGGCACCGTCGCTGGTGGTGGCCCTGGGGGGGCTTTGCAATATGGCGTCCAGGGTGGCCAGGCAAGCATCGGCAGTCATGGCGC
Organism: Gallaecimonas xiamenensis 3-C-1; assembly: GCF_000299915.1. NCBI lineage: Bacteria > Pseudomonadati > Pseudomonadota > Gammaproteobacteria > Enterobacterales > Gallaecimonadaceae > Gallaecimonas > Gallaecimonas xiamenensis. The sequence goes on along the minus strand of NZ_AMRI01000038.1, from coordinate 4,621 downwards.
CGGCATGGGCGCTGTCGGCCCCCACAGGGTAGCCGTTGTCGCCGTCCACATAGATGTTCTCGCCGTCCAGCACCACAGAGGCGCCGGCGCCGTTGTTGTCGCCCTTGGGGCGCCCTTCCACTTCCCACTCGGCCCGCACCAGGCCCACGGCGCTGGCAAAGCCGCCGGCCACCCCTTCGACAGTGGCGTCCTGGGCGTCGTCGGTCACATCCAAAAAGCGTGGCAAGGCCACGGCGGCCAGCAGGCCCAGAATGACAATGACGATCACCAGTTCGATCAACGAAAAGCCCTGTTGCCTTTTCACTCTTGCGCTCCTTGTTGTAAGGCCTTCACCTGGCCTGTCGCCGGCCAGTAGCCAAATCCTTGTTGTCCCAATTGGTAACGGCAGTGGTCCTGTTGCCAATCGATGCTTACCCGCTGGCCGTCCAGGGCGTCCGGCAGGCCCAGTTTGTCCCACAGCTGCCAGCAGGGCCGGTCCGGCCAGCCCTGGCGGTTGACGGCCAGCGCCTGGCCCTGCCAATGAACCAAGCTACCCCCGTCCCTTTCCCAGAGCACCCGCACCTGGGCCAGCTCCTTGAGGAAATGCTCCCTGGCCTGGCCCATCCAGGGCCCGCTCAGCAGTTGGTTGTCCGGAGCCCTGGTGCTGGTGCCCCACAAGAGGGTCACCAGCACCAGTACCGCCAGCCCCAGATACAGGCGTCGGCTCATCAACCCTGACCTTTGTAGGCGCGCATCAGATCCCACATGGGCAGGAAAATGCCCAGGGCCAACAGCAGTACCAGGCCAGCCACGAAGACGATCAGGATAGGTTCTATCTTGGCGGTAAGGTTGGCCAGGTCAAAGTCCACCTCTCGCTCGTAAAAGCCGCCGGCTTCGGCCAGCATGTCATCGATGTTGCCCGTTTCTTCCCCCACTGCAAACATCTGCAGGATAAGGGGCGAGAAGAGCCCACTTTGGTGGCCGGTGCGCAGCAGGGTGTCCCCCCCTTCTATGCCCTGGCGCATGGCCAGGATCTTCTGCTTCATCCAGCTGTTGTCCACGGCGTCCGCCACCAGGGTCAGGGCCTGGGGCAAAGGCACGCCGGCCTTGAGCATCATCCCCAGGCTGCGGGCAAAACGGGCCAGCAGGGCGCGGTTGATGATGGACCCCATGATCGGCAGCCTGAGCTTGCGCTTGTCCCAGGCCAGGCGCCCGGACGGGGTGGCCAGCCAACGCAGCCAACCTACCAGCAATGCCACCAGGGCCAGCAGCATCCAGTACCAGTAATGGACAAAGGCATTGGAGGTGGCGATAAGGATGCGGGTCGGCAGGGGCAGCTCGGCCTTGAAACGGGCAAAGATCTGGGCGAACTGGGGGATAACCATCAGGTTCACCACCACCATGGCCACCACTATGGCGATCACCACCATCACCGGATAGCGCACCGCTGCCTTGACCCGGCGCCGGGTCTCCTGCTCCTGGGTCAGGTGTTCGGCCAGCTGCAAGAAAGCCTGGTCCAGGCGCCCGGTGTTCTCCCCAACGTGGATGATGCTCACATAGAGGTGGCCGAACACCTTGGGATGGCGGCTCATGGCGGTGGACAAGTTACGCCCCGCCTCCAGCTGCTGGCTGAGATCCTGCAACACGGCGCGCAGGGCCTTGGAAGGGCTGGTGTCGGCCATGCCGGTGATGGCCCGTAAAATAGGGATACCGGCCTTGGTCAGGGAATACATCTGACGGCTGAACATCAGCATGTCGTCCAGCCCGACGCGAGGCCCCAGCCAATCGAGGTCCAGGCTGCGCCGGGCCGGGCGCAGGGACTGGGCGCGGATACGCCGCCCCAGCAGCTGCTCGAAGGCGGCCTCCTGGCTACTGGCCTCTATCAGGCCCTTGACCTGCTGGCCGTTGGCGTCGCGGCCCCGGTAGTAGAACTGGCTCACCCCAGGCTCTCCTCAGTAGCGTCCCAGAGTTTCAGCACTTCCTCCACCGAGGTGATGCCCTGACGGGCATAGTCCAGGGCCATGCTGGCCAGGGGCCGGTAGAGGGGGTGGCGCTGGGCGGCCAGGGTAAAGGCCTGGGGGTCCTGGTTGCGCATGGCCTCGTTCATGGCCCCGTCCAACTCCAGCAGTTCGAAGACGCCGATACGGCCCCGGTAGCCGGTGTGATGGCAGGACTGGCAGCCATGGGGCACCTTGAAGGGCTGGTCACTCAGATCGGTGCCCGCCAGTTGGTTGATCAGCAATTGGTCCTTGGCATCGGTTGGGCCAGGGCGGGCGCATTTGGGACAAAGGCGGCGCACCAGGCGCTGGGCCAGCACCGCCCGCAAGGCGCTGGCCACCAGGTAACCCTGGGCCCCCATGTCGATAAGGCGCAAGGCACAGGTGACGGCGTCGTTGGTATGCAGGGTGGACAGCACCAGGTGGCCGGTGATGGCGCCCCTCAGGCCAATGTCCACCGTCTCCTCGTCCCGCATTTCCCCCACCATCAGAATGTCAGGGTCGTGGCGCAAGGTGGTGCGCAGCACCTGGGAAAAATCCAGGCCTATCTTGTGGTTGACCTGTACCTGGTTGATGCGGGGCAGCCGGTATTCCACCGGGTCCTCGACTGTGATGATCTTCTTGGACGCTTCGTTAAGCTCGGCCAGGGCGCCATAGAGGGTGGTGGTCTTGCCCGAACCGGTGGGGCCGGTTACCAGCACCATGCCGTGGGGGCGTTTGAGGTTACGGCGAAAATGCTCGATAAGCTCTGCCGGCATGCCGGTGTCTTCCAGGCGCAGCAGCCCGGCGGACTGGTCCAGCAAACGCATGACCACCGCCTCGCCGTACTGCACCGGCATGGTGGAAAGGCGCACATCGATGTTGTGGCCCCGCACCTGCATGTGGAAACGGCCGTCCTGGGGCAGGCGTTTTTCCGAGATATCCAGGCCCGCCATCAATTTCAGGCGCAGCACCAGGGCGCCGGCCACCCGGGCTTCCTTGAGCACGTTTTCCTGCAGTACCCCGTCGATACGCTGGCGGATACGCAGCTGGTTCTGCTCCGGCTCGATATGGATGTCGGAGGCGCGCATCTGCACGGCGTCTTCAAACAGCGATTGCAGCAGGCGGGCCACGGTGGCACCGCCCTCCCCTTCGTCCCGCACCAGGGCGCCGAAGTCAAAGTCCGCCGTCTCCTGGTGTTCCTCTTCCAACTGGGACGCATAGGACGCTATTTCCTGGGTACGCCGGTAGAGGCCGTCGAAGGCGTGCAGTAGCTGGGCCTCTTCCACCACCGCCAGCCGCAGCTGACGCGGTGCCAGGCGCTGCTCCAGGGCATCAAGGGCCTGTAGGTCTGCCGGGTCAGACATGCCGATAAGGGCACTGTCTTGGTCGGCTTCCAGCACCAGGGCCCGGTAGCGGCGGGCCAGCACTTCCGGTACCAGCTTGGCCACCTGGGGGTCCAGGCGCCGCTCGGCGATGTCCAGGTAGGGGATCTTCAGCTGCTGGGACAGGAAGGTCAGCAACTGGTGCTCGCTCAGGTAGCCCAGCTCCACCAGGGTCCGGCCCAACTTACGGCCCAGGCGCTTCTGGCTGGCCAGGGCGTCTTGCAGCTGGGAGTCGGTGATGATCCGTTCCGATACCAGCAGGTCGCCGAGGCGCATTTTCAGGCGGGGTTGGGTCACTGTGCTGCTCCTAAAGACTGCTGGCGAGCCAGGGCGTACTGGCGGGCCTCGGCGGAAAGCTCGGGGGCCTGGGCGGCATGGCCAAAGGCCTGGGCCGCCTGGGCAGGCTGGCCCTTGGCATCCAGGGTCAGGCCCAGGGCCAGCCAGAGCCGGCCGTCCCCGGGGAATTGGCCAAGCAGGGCCTGATATTGGGCCTCGGCTTCGGCCAGGTGGCCGGTAAGGCGGGCCAGCTCGGCTTTCAATTGCTGCCCCTCGCGGCTGGCCGGGGTTAACCGTTGCAACTGGCCGTAGGCGGCGTCCAACTGCTGCTGGCGCACCAGCAACTGGGCACTGGCCAGGCTCACTGCCGGGTCCAGATCGGCCAGGGGCGCCAACACCGCCAGGGCCTGGTCGGGCTGCTGCTGTTGTTCGTAAAGCTGGGCCAGGGCCAGGCGCACCCGGGCCTTATCGGGTGCCAGCTCCAGGGCTTGGCGCCACTGGCCTTCGGCTTCCAGAAGTTGTTGTTGCTGGAAGGCCAATAAGCCTTCCTGGTAGTGCTGGTCGGCCTGGGCCTGGGGGCTGAGGATGCGTCTGGCCACCTGGGGAGCGGGCGGGGCCGCAACCTTGGCTGGCGCTGCTTCGGGTAGAACCGCTTTAGGTAGGGCCGCTTTAGGTAGGGCCGCTCTAGGTAGAGCCGTTTCAGGTGCGGTTGCTGCCGGCATGGTCTCTGCGGGCTGTACCGCTTTAGCCAGCACCTGGGGCGCCAATTGCTCGGCCGCGCCGAGCGGCTCAATGGCGTCCTTGGCCGCTGGGGCAGTCTCGGCTGGGGCCGGGGCCACAACCTCGGCCCCGGCGGCCTGGTACGGTTCAGGGCCGGTGGCGGCAGCGGGCCTCGCCGGCACCACCGGAATGCTGGCCTGGGGGGCGGCCTTGGCCAGACCCTTATGGCCAAGCCACCAACCCAGGCCCAGCAACACCAGGGCCGCCGGCACCAGCCACCAGGGG
>NZ_AMRI01000037.1 GCF_000299915.1 Gallaecimonas xiamenensis 3-C-1 | reverse complement strand
CCATGGTCACTTCCACATCGATGGCGTCGTTGGGGTTACCGCTGTCCGGGTGGCTCATCACCTGCAACTGGGTGACGGTATAGGTGCCGTCGTTGTTCACCACGATTTGCCAGTCGCCGTTGTCGGCGCTCAGGGTCTGGGTGGCGGCGTTCCAGGTAGCACCGGCGGCGCTCAAGGTGACGGTGCCGGCACTGTCGTTACCGTAATTGGCGGTGAAGCTGCGGTTGACGCTGTCCAGGCCACCGGTTTCATCCAGCACTGCGTCTTGGGCGCTTAAGGTCGGGGTGGAGTCCGGGCCCAATTGGATGGTCAAGGTGGCTTGGTCAGTGTCACCGTCACCGTCGGTGAGGGTGTAGTTGATCACCACTGTGCCTTCTTCACCGGCGGCCGGGGTGTAGGTGACGGTGCCATCGGCATTGAACTGCACGCTGCCAAGGCCACTGCTGACCACCGCATCGGTCAAAGTAGCGCCGTCGGCACCCAGGGTGTCGTTGGCCAGCACGTTGTACAGCACCGGGGCGTCTTCTGCCCCTTGGCTGGTTTGGTCGTCTACGGCCATGGGGACGTCATCGACAATGGTCACGGTGACACTGCCATTGACGTTGTCACCGTCCACGTCCGAGCCCACCACGATGCCCGACACTTCGATGCTGTTGCTGCCCTGGCCGTCGGGATGGGGAAAGGCCGCCAGCAATTGCGCCGTTACCGTGACGTTACCCATGGCGCCAGAGGCGATATCAGACCAACTCAGGTTCAGCACTATGGCTGCCTGGCCACCGACATAGCCGGTAAGGGTTTGACCGTCGGCACTCATTTCCCAGGTCATGTCGGCCAGGTTGTCGCCGTTGACATCGATATTGATACTGTCCGGCTCCATGAAATGGAAGTTGCTCAGGGTATCCGAGCCGGCGGTAAAGAAGAGATCGCCACTGGCCCCGTCTTCAATCTGGGCTTCTTCCACTGCCAGGTGAAGATCGTCGGCATCGGTGGGATTGGCACCGTCGGTGATGCGAATAACGTGGCTATCGCTCGCCAGGTCACCGTCGCTGTCGGTCGCCTGCAACGCAAAGCTCAAGGCTACCTGGCTGCTGTTATCCAGGTTACCGTTGGCGGCGAAGGTCCAGGTGCCGTCGGCAAAGACAGTCAAGGTACCAAAGCCGGTATCGATAGACTGGCCAAGGGCGTAGCCCTGGCCACCAAACACTACCTGCAGCTGGGCGCCATCGGCACCGGCCTCCAAGGACCAGCTACCATTGATGCTTTGCAGCTCAGCCACTTCTTCCTGGCCACCCAGGGTGACATCGGGCACATCGTTAAGGATATTGACGTCCAGGCTGGCGTTGGCGCTGGAGCCGTCTTCGTCAGTCAATACCACCAGGAACTGGTCCTGCACCGCCCCTTGGCTATGGTCGGCGGCGCTGGTCAATTCATAGCTGTATTGCAGTTGGCCGCCCTCAAAGCCGGTGATGGTCAGCACCCCAAACTGGCCTATGACCTGGATAGTGCCCCCCAGGTACTGGCCGTTGGCGATAACGGTGACACCGTTGATGGTCAGATCCCCTAAGCCGTCCGGGGCACTGATATCGAAACTGCCGCCTTTAACCAGCTCGGCGGCGTCGGGGTTGGAACCCGTGGCCAGGTTGGCCTCATCCAAGGACAGTTCCCCCCCTGCCAGGGCCAGGCCGTCAATGGTTACACCGTCGTCGGTGCCATTGATGGTGATGGTCAGGGTAGCGATGGAAGTGGCGCCGAATTCGTCGGTGAGGGTGTAGCTGAACGTCTCGGTCAGGAACTCACCGGCGCTCAGGCCCTGTACTTCGGCCAGGCTGTTGTCGAGGTTGTAGCTGTAGCTGCCATCGCTGTTCCAGACCAGGGTGCCAAAAGCTCCCTGGACTTGCTGGTCATTGCTGCCGTTGACCGCTGACACGCTGAGCTGGGCTCCGTTGTCCGGGTCGCTGTCGACACCAAAGCCGTTATCGTCTCCGATCAGGTTACCGCTGCTGGACAAGGGGCCGTCCTCGGCAACGGCATTGAGGTTGGCGGTAGCGGTGGGGGCGTCGTTACTGCCCAAGATGGTGACGGTCAGGGTAGAGGTACTGAAACCACCCCGGCCATCGCTGATCTGATAACTGAAGGTCTCGCTGACAGTTTCGCCCTGGGCCATGGACTGGGCCAGGTCGTTATCCAACTGATAGGAAAAACCGCCGTCAGCAGACCAGGTCAAGACCCCGAACTGGCCGCTGACAGTGGTGACAGCAGAGCCGTTGACCTGGGTGACCGCAAGCAAGTCCCCATCGGCATCGCTGTCATTGGCAAGCAAGGACCCCGAGACTGTCGTAATGACGTCTTCTTGTAACAGGGCCTGATCAGGCTGAGCACTGGGTGGGTTATTGTCATCTTCCAGGATCAGCTGATCAAATTCGGCAGGGACTGGGCCTGTGTCCCCCGGTGTACCCAGGGTGTCGTAGCCTGCCTCTGCCAAGGTTTCACCGCCAGTGCGGGACACTGCAACGTATCCCGCATCCCCCTCGTCACCAACCCCGGCACCGGCAGCAGGGGCGGCGCCTGCGGCTGAAGCTTCAAAGATCTGGGTCGGGTCCAAGCCTTGCAAAATGGCCTGCTGCAGCAGGGCCTGTTCGCTGGCATCGCTCGCAGTGGGCATTTCCGCTGTTTGGGCAGCCACTGTGGCCCCAAGGTCGGGTGAGCTGGCATACGCCAACTCGGCACCATCGTCCTGTTGCAGCGTCATCTGGGCGCCATCAGCCAAGTGCAATTGCTGCCCGGCTTCCACCCTGTCACCGGCCATCAGGCGCAGCCGGGCTCCCTCTTCGGTTTCAACCCAGATTGCACCTTCGACCTGGGTCAGGATACCGCTAACCTTGACTGTTAAGACCTGCATGGCCCACCTCGCTCAGTACCGACCTAGGCCGGGTGAAAATAGCGAGACGGCGAGTAAATTGGATTGGTGATTATGCTCGTCGTCCTGTCTGGCGTAACACCAGCTTAACAAGCATAGTCAAAATATTGACACGCTAGGCATTAAAAAACCGGCCAAAGCCGGTTTTGCCTAAAAGGTGTACAGTATTGTGAAGGAGGTCTCAGTATCCGTTTTCTCGGTGTCATCGGGCACCTTGGAGGTGTACTTGACCCGGTAGGAGATCTTCATTGCCAGGTTACCCATCACGTTGGCCTGCAAAGAAGTAACAGACTCGGTAATGGTGTTGCTCTCATCCAGCCCAATTTCAGAGTTGAGCTCTTGGCGGAACAGCGAGTTTTCGCTCAGCTTGTACTCGAATTTGGCTGCCAGGCGGGCAATGGCTTCTTTTTCGGCGCTGTCGCCGTCGTCATTACGCTCTTGCAGCTTGTTATAGCGGTAACCCAGACCAGCAGAAGCATCGAAGAAGGAGCCGTCTTCCAGCTCCCAGAAACGGTTGCCGTAACCGGTAGAGGTAGATGCCTGGAAGTCGTAACCGGAGAAGCGGTCGTCCTCGTAGCTGCCCCGGACAAACCAGAACTGCTTGTCATCGATCTTGTAGTCGCCCTGAATAGAACCCCGGTAACGTTCGGCCGTGGTTTCGTCGTCAGACTCGGTGTAGAGCGATTCCAGCTGATAGTTGTTGCGCCAGCTTTCCAGATCTTGGGTGACGTTGAGTCTGCCCTTAACATTGGTCGAGTCGCTGTTTCCGGAGGTCACCAGTACACCCAGTTCAGCCTCCCCCTTCCAGTTCTTCTTGTCTGGTGCGCCAGCGGCGTCATCAGCATAGGCAGCCTGGGCAGCCAGCAGTGCCAGCATCGGCAAGCTGTACTTATACATCTTAAGGTCCTCTCCTTTGGAAAAAGCGCTGAAAGTGTGCCCCAGCAGCCCTTGAAATTCAAAACTTGAGCTTATATTCGGAAACGCTGTTACTCACTGGGTCCACCAATAGCAGGCGATCGTGGTTGGTATCCGCCACCAGCACCTTATCCCCCAGGCGTGCCAGGCCCCCTGGCTCGTTGAGGCTGCCATCGGGCAGAGCCAGGGTGCTGGCCTGCTGCTTGTCCAAGTCCAGCCAGCGCAGGGCATGATTGTAGGTGTCTGCCACCAGCAGGCGCTGCTGGTCCCAGCGGATCACCCCCAGGGCATGCTGGAGCAGGGCCTTTTTGAAAGCGCCGTCCTTAAGGCCAAAATCGAACAGGCCCTGGCCCACCAGGGTGGTCACTTCCTGGTCTTTCAAGTCCAGGCGGCGAATGGCCGAGGCTTCGGCATCGGCCACCCAAAGCTGGCCAGCATCGGCAAAGAGCCCGGACGGCTGGTTAAAGGACGCGTCCTTGAAGTCGTCGTCCACCAGGGCTTCACGGCCATTGCCCGCCAACACCTGTACCTTGCCGCCCTTGAGTTGCCAGATTTGATGGCTACCGGCCATGGCGATGGCAATGGCCCCGCCCGGCAAGGACGCCAGGTCCCAGGGGGAGCGCAGGGCCGTACTAAGGGCGGCGCCGTTGGCGTTTAGATACCCCCCCAATTTGCCGGTGCCGGCAACGGTACTGACCTGGTAGTTGCGCAGGTCGATACGGCGAATAAGGTGGTTGTTGGTATCGGCCACATAGAGCGCCTGGTCTTGAAACAGGGTGCCCTGGGGTGAGGCGAAGCAGGCTTCTTCGGCGCTGCCGTCCTTGGCACAGGCCTCACCAGAGCCCACCACCTTGACCACCCGCCCGTCGGGGCGGGCAAAGATGATGCGGTTATGGCCGCTGTCGGAAATGGCCAGCAGGTCACCCTTAACCCTTACCTTGCCCGGCGCAGCCAGGGGGGTGTCGGCGAAGGTGATGAGCTTGAGCGGAAGGGGCTTTTCGTCGAACTTGCCGGCAAATTCCTCAACCAAGGCGCCGACCACCTGGTCCAACAGGGCATAGCGCCCCTCCCCCGAGGTCTGCCCCACCACCCGGCCGTCAGGGGTGAGGATCACGAAGGTAGGCCAGGCGCGCACCGCGTATTGCTGCCACTGGCTAAAATCCACGTCGTTGGCCACAGGGTGGCTGATGCCGTAGCGGGCAACGATACGTTTTAGGGTATCGAGGCGCTTTTCGTTGGCAAACTTCGGGGAATGAACGGAGATCACCGCCAGCTTGTTGCCGTACTTGTCCTCGAGCTTTTTAAGATCGGGCAGCACGTGCATGCAGTTGACGCAGCCGTAGGTCCAAAAATCGAGGATCACCACCTTGCCCTTGAGATCGTTTAAGGAAAGGGGATGTTCCACATTAAGCCATTGCAGTTCGTTGCCGAATGGCACGGCATTTTCGCGGTAGGCACCTTGGGCACTGAACATGACGAGGGCCAATAGCAGGGTAATAATACGCATGATGATCTCCTTTGCTTGCCCATAGGACCGGGCTAACCAAAAAGATCATTCAGCCAATAAAAAAGGCGGCCTGGGCCGCCTTTTTTGCTTAGTTGACCTTGGCAGCCAACTCGCCTTTGGCATAACGCTCAGCCATGGCGTCCAGTGACAGGGCCTTGATCTTGTGGGCCTGGCCGGCGGAGCCGAAGGCTTCGTAACGGGCGATACAGATATCGCGCATGGCGTCGGTGCTGACCTTGAGGAACTTACGCGGGTCGAACTCGCGGGGGTTCTGGGCCATGGCGCGGCGCATGGCACCGGTGGAAGCCAGGCGCAGATCGGTGTCGATGTTGACCTTACGCACGCCGTGCTTGATGCCTTCGACGATCTCTTCAACCGGCACACCGTAGGTTTCGGGGATGTCGCCACCGAACTCGTTGATCACCTTCAGCCACTCCTGGGGCACGGAAGAAGAACCGTGCATGACCAGGTGGGTGTTGGGGATGCGGCGGTGGATTTCCTTGATACGCTCGATGGCCAGGATGTCACCTGAAGGGGGGCGGCTGAACTTGTAGGCGCCGTGGCTGGTGCCGATGGCGATGGCCAGGGCGTCCACCTGGGTCAGGGTCACGAACTGGGCCGCTTCTTCCGGGTCGGTCAGCAGCTGGCTGTGGTCCAGTACGCCTTCGGCGCCGATGCCGTCTTCTTCGCCGGCAGTGCCGGTTTCCAGACTACCCAGGCAGCCCAGTTCCCCTTCCACGGACACGCCGCAGGCGTGAGCCATGTCAACGGTACGCTGGGTAACGGCGACGTTGTAGTCCCAGTCAGCCGGGGTCTTGCCGTCTTCACGCAGGGAGCCGTCCATCATCACCGAGCTGAAACCCAGTTGGATGGAGCGCTGGCACACTGCCGGGCTGGTGCCGTGGTCCTGGTGCATACAAACCGGGATATGAGGGAATTCTTCAATGGCCGCCAGGATCAGGTGGCGCAGGAAGGGGGCACCGGCGTACTTACGGGCACCGGCAGAGGCCTGGACAATGACGGGGGCATCCATCTTGTCGGCCGCTTCCATGATGGCGCGCATCTGCTCGAGGTTGTTGACGTTGAAAGCCGGTACGCCGTAGCCGTACTCAGCGGCGTGGTCCAGCATCTGGCGCAGTGAAATCAGGGCCATGGATAATTCTCCTCATATGGGGGAGCCGCCCGCTCCCCGCTTATCGAATCGTTTGAATAAGTCTATCAAAGTAAGGCGGCCCAATGCGCCGCCTTTGTGGCTGTTTCAGCCTTTACTCAGCCACGGCTTTCCAGCATGGCTACGGCCGGCAGCACCTTGCCTTCCACGAATTCCAGGAAGGCGCCGCCACCGGTGGAGATGTAGGACACCTGGCTCTTGATGCCGTACTTGTCGATGGCCGCCAGGGTGTCGCCGCCACCGGCAATGGAGAAGGCGTCGGAGGCCGCTATGGCCTTGGCCAGCACTTCGGTGCCTTTGCCGAACTGGTCGAACTCGAAGACACCCACCGGGCCGTTCCAGAGGATGGTCTTGGCAGAGCTCAGCAGCGCGGCCAGGGCCTGGGCGCTGTCGGGGCCGATGTCGAGGATCATGTCGTCATCGCTGACATCCTCGGCCGCCTTGATAATAGCTTCGGCGTCCTCGCTGAAGGCCTTGGCCACCGCCACGTCGCTCGGCAGCGGAATGGCCACCTTGTCCATCAGCGCGCGGGCGGTGGGGATAAGGTCCGCCTCGTAGAGGGACTTGCCCATGGGCTTGCCGGCTGCCGCCAGGAAGGTGTTGGCGATACCGCCGCCGACGATGATCTGATCGCAGATCTCAGACAGGCTGTTAAGGACGTCCAGCTTGGTGGACACCTTGGAACCGGCCACTATGGCCACCAGCGGGCGCTTGGGCTCTTTCAGGGCCTTGCCAAGGGCATCCAGCTCGGCGGCCAGCAAGGGGCCTGCGCAGGCGACATCGGCAAACTTGCCGACACCGTGGGTGGAGGCCTGGGCGCGGTGGGCCGTGCCGAAGGCGTCCATCACGAACACGTCGCACAGAGCGGCGTACTGCTTGGACAGGGTCTCGTCGTCTTTCTTCTCGCCCTTGTTAAAGCGCACGTTCTCCAGCAGCACCACTTCCCCGGCGCGGGCGTCGACGCCAGCCAGGTAGTCACGGACCAGGCGCACCGGCACACCCAGCAGGTCCTGCAGGTAGTCGGCCACCGGCTGCAAGGAACTGGCTTCGTCAAAGACCCCTTCTTCGGGGCGACCCAGGTGGCTCATCACCAGCACCTTGGCGCCTTTGTCCAGGGCCAGTTGGATGCTGGGCAGGGCAGCCAGGATACGGGCGTCGGAAGTGACTTTACCGTCCTTGACGGGCACGTTGAGATCTTCGCGGATCAGGACCCTTTTACCGGCCAGATCCAGGTCTGTCATCTTGATGACGGCCATCGATGCGTCCTCGCAGAAAAATTAGGTTTCAGTAGATTTGGCAAGCCAACAACGGCTGGTATCCACCAGCCGGTTGGCAAAGCCCCATTCGTTGTCGAACCACAACAGCAGCTTCAGCAGGCTACCGTCGGTCACCCGGGTCTGGGTGCCGTCGACGATCACCGAATGGGCATTATGGTTATGGTCCACGGACACCAAAGGCGCCGTGGTGTATTGCATTATGCCTTTAAAGGGCCCTTGGGCTGCCTCGGCCAGCAGGCTGTTGACCGCCTCGGCACTGGCCGGATTGGCCAGCACCAGGCTCAGGTCCAGGGCCGACACGTTGATGGTCGGCACCCTTACCGAGATGGCCTCGAACTTACCCTGGAACTTGGGCAGCACCCGGCCAACCCCTTTGCCCAGTTGGGTATCCACCGGCACCATGGACTGGCTCATGGCCCTGGCCAGGCGCAGGTTGGGCTGGTAGCTGTCCAGCACCTGCTGGTCATTCATGGCGGCGTGGATAGAGGTGATAAGGCCCCGCTCCACCCCGAAGGCGGCATCCAGCACCGCTACCACCGGCACCAGGCAGTTGGTGGTGCAGGAGGCGTTGGAGACGATCCGGTGACCTGCTGCCAGCTCACCCTCGTTGACCCCCATAACCACTGTGGCATCCACCCCTTCGTCGGCGGGGTTAGACAGCAGCACCCGGCTAGCGCCGGCCCGCAGGTAGGCTTCGGCCTCGCTGTGGTGGCGGATCACACCGGTGCAGTCCACCACCAGGTCCACCCCGGCCAGGGGCAGTTTTTCCGGGTCGGACTCACAGAGCAGCTCGATGGCGTGGCCGTCGAGATACAGGGTGTTGCCGTCGACGCGGATATCCACGTCCAGGCGACCATGGGTGGAGTCATATTGAAAGAGGTGGGCCATGGCGGCAGGTTCGGCCAGATCGTTCACGGCCACTACCTTGAGCTCGCCAAGCAGGTTGCGTTCATGGAGCGCACGCAGCAGAGCCCTGCCGATGCGCCCAAAGCCATTGATGGCAACCGTATGGGTCATGTGCTTCCTTGATCGAAAAAGGGCAGGCCAACGGGCCTGCCCTTAAGCCTTAGAGGCCTTCAGCCACGGCGACGACGTTGTCGACGGTGAAGCCGAAGAGCTTGAACAGTTCGCCGGCAGGGGCCGACTCACCGAAGGTAGTCATGCCCACCACGGCGCCGTTCAGGCCCACGTACTTGTACCAGTAGTCGGCGATCAGCGCCTCGATAGCCACCCGTTTGGTGACGGCGGCCGGCAGCACCGACTCTTTATAGTCCTTGCTCTGGGCGTCGAAGACATCGGTAGCGGGCATGGACACCACGCGTACGGCGCGGCCCTTGCCAGCTAGCACCTCGGCGGCAGCCAAGGCCAGCTCCACCTCGGAACCGGTGGCGATCAGGATGAGCTCGGGGGTGCCAGCGCAATCCTTGATGATGTAGCCACCCTTGCGGATGTCGGCAACCTGCTGGGCGCTGCGGGGCAGGCAAGGCAGGTTCTGACGGCTGAAGATAAGGGCGGTGGGGCCGTCGGTGCGCTCAACGGCGTGCAGCCAGGCCACGGCGCTTTCGACGGTGTCGGCCGGGCGCCAGGTGCTCATGTTGGGGGTCAGGCGCAGGCTGGCCACCTGCTCCACCGGCTGGTGGGTGGGGCCGTCTTCACCCAGGCCGATAGAGTCGTGGGTGTAAACGAAGATGCTGCGCTGCTTCATCAGCGCCGCCATGCGCACCGCGTTACGGGCGTATTCCATGAACATCAGGAAGGTGGCGCCGTAAGGGATGAAACCGCCGTGCAGGGCGATACCGTTCATGATGGCGCTCATGCCGAATTCGCGCACCCCGTACCAAATGTAGTTGCCGGAGGCATCGTCAATGGTCAGGGGCTTGGAACCGGACCACAGGGTCAGGTTGGAACCGGCCAGGTCCGCAGAGCCGCCCATGAATTCCGGCAGCAGGGCCGCATAGGCTTCGATGGCGTTCTGGGACGCCTTGCGGGTAGCGATCTTCTCGCCTTTTTCCTGGCAGGCCTGGATGTAGGCTTCGGCCTTGGCGGCAAAGTCGGCCGGCAGCTCACCGCTTTGGCGGCGCACAAACTCGCTGGCAAGCTCAGGGAAGGCAGCCTGGTAGGCAGCGAACTTGCTGTTCCAGTCGCTCTCGGCCTGGGTGCCTTTTTCTTTGGCGTCCCAACCGGCGTAGACGTCGGCGGGGATCTCGAAGGGGGCGTGGTCCCATTTCAGGAATTCACGAGCGGCTTTAATTTCGTCGTCACCCAGGGGGGCGCCGTGGCAGTCGTGGCTGCCGGCCTTGTTGGGGCTACCGAAACCGATGATGGTCTTGGTAATGACCAGGGTCGGGCGGCTCAGATCGCTGCGCGCTTCCTCGATGGCGGCCTTGACCGCGTCGCTGGAGTGGCCGTCCACGTCCCGCACCACTTGCCAGCCGTAAGACTCGAAGCGCTTGGCGGTGTCGTCGGTGAACCAGCCTTCAACATGGCCGTCGATGGAGATGCCGTTGTCGTCGTAGAAGGCAATCAGCTTGCCAAGGCCCAGGGTGCCGGCCAGGGAGCAGGCTTCGTGGGAGATGCCTTCCATCAGGCAGCCGTCGCCCAGGAACACATAAGTAAAGTGGTCGACGATGTCGTGGCCGGGGCGGTTGAACTGGGCCGCCAGGCTCTTCTCGGCGATGGCCATGCCCACGGCATTGGTGATGCCCTGACCCAGGGGGCCTGTGGTGGTTTCAACGCCGGGGGCATAACCGTACTCGGGGTGGCCCGGGGTGCGGCTGTGCAGTTGGCGGAACTGTTTGAGGTCTTCAATACCCAGGTCGTAGCCGGACAGGTGCAGCAACGAATAGATCAGCATGGAGCCGTGGCCGTTGGACAGCACGAAACGGTCGCGGTCAGCCCAGGCCGGGTTCTGCGGGTTGTGCTTGAGGTAATCGTTCCACAGCACTTCGGCGATGTCGGCCATCCCCATGGGGGCACCGGGGTGACCGGATTTGGCTTTTTGGACCGCGTCCATGGACAGGGCGCGGATGGCATTGGCAAGCTGGCGACGGGAGGGCATCAAGGTCTCCTGGGTGGGTCAGAGCACAGGGTAAAAAAATCGGCCTTATTTTCGCCCATTAGGGGCCTCGGGGGCAAATCGGTTGCGCCTTTCCTGATCCGCCGTGATGGTCTTTAATGGTGGGCATCACAGGCCGGAGAATTTTTGCACAGAAGTACTGGCGTCTGGACGTCCATCTGTGTAATATCGCCGCCCTAATTTCGGGGCCTGGTGACCCTTGGGGGCCTACCGGGCTTTTCTTGCCGACATTCAATGAGTTGAGTGGGAAATGACCAGACGTCTTTTTACTTCCGAGTCCGTTTCTGAAGGCCATCCTGATAAGATCGCCGACCAAATCTCCGACGCCGTCCTTGACGCCATCCTGGCCCAGGACCCGAAAGCCCGGGTTGCCTGTGAGACCTACGTCAAGACCGGCATGGTGATCGTCGGTGGCGAAATCACCACTTCTGCCTGGGTTGATATTGAAGAGCTGGCGCGCCGCACCGTGCGCGAGATCGGCTATACCAGCTCCGAGATGGGCTTTGACGGCGACAGCTGCGCCGTACTGAACGCCATCGGCAAGCAGTCCCCCGACATCGCCATGGGCGTTGATCGCAGCGATCCTTTTGAGCAGGGCGCCGGTGACCAGGGCCTGATGTTCGGCTACGCGTCCAACGAAACCGACGTGCTGATGCCGGCTCCCATCACCTATTCTCACCGTCTGGTTAAGCGCCAGGCCCACGTGCGCAAGTCCAAGGAACTGTCCTGGCTGCGCCCCGACGCCAAGTCCCAGGTGACCTTCGTCTACGAAGACGGCAAGCCGGTGGCCATCGACGCCGTGGTCCTGTCCACCCAGCACAGCCCGGAAATCGACCAGGCTACCCTGCGCGAAGCGGTGATGGAGCACATCATCAAGCCGGTTCTACCCGCCGAGTGGCTGACTGCCAAGACCAAGTATTTCATCAACCCCACCGGTAACTTCGTGATCGGCGGCCCCATGGGCGACTGCGGCCTGACCGGCCGTAAGATCATCGTTGATACCTACGGCGGCATGGCCCGTCACGGTGGTGGCGCCTTCTCCGGTAAGGATCCGTCCAAGGTTGACCGCTCCGCCGCCTACGCTGCCCGCTACGTTGCCAAGAACATCGTGGCTGCCGGCCTGGCCGATCGCTGCGAGATCCAGGTGTCCTACGCCATCGGTGTTGCCGAACCCACTTCCATCTCCGTGGAAACCTTCGGTACCGGCAAAATCGCCGAGGAAAAAATCGACCAGCTGGTTCGCGAGCACTTCGACCTGCGCCCCTATGGCCTGGTGCAGATGCTGGACCTGAACCGTCCCATCTACCAGCCTACCGCCGCCTACGGCCACTTCGGCCGCGACGAGTTCCCCTGGGAAAAGACCGACAAGGCTGACGCCCTGCGTCAAGCCGCTGGCCTCAAGTAAGCTTGAGCCAAAAGAAAAAGGCGCCCCTGGGGCGCCTTTTTTATGGCTTGGCTTTGCGGCTTTGCAGCAAGGGCAGCAGCTCTACGCCCCTTTTGCCCTGTTGGCGGGCCAAGTCGTCCAGGCTCTGTTCCAGCTCATAGACCTGAAAGCCCTGGGCTTGCAGCTGCTCGGCCAGGGTCTCTGGGCTGGTGTCGAGCAAAGGGGCCAGGCGGTTTAGCGGCGCACTGGTCAGCAGGTTGACCGCCTGCATCATGGCGCCCCGGCCACCGCCCTGTTGGCGCTCAACCGGGTAGAAGGACGCCGCCGTCAGCCCCATAAAAGCCAACATGATGAGCAGCGGCAGGCCCTTTTTCAGGTAGCGCTTGAAGGCCGGCCAGTTGTACCAGAGGTGGAAGGCCGCCCCCACTATCATGGCCCAGCTCAGCCACTCGTGGGCCGGGCGCACCAGGCCGATGTTGATATGAAAAAAGATCACCACTCCGGTGATCGCCGAGATCACAAAGCCGCCTATGGTTAGCGGCGTCGCCCAGCTTTTCAGGTTCATGGTTCGCTCTATCCTGGTAAAAGCGTCATTCTGCCCAAGGCGGCGCCAGGCCATTGTTAAGTAATGTTAATGACCCATGCGCCCCAACTGGCCGTTGCCGACATTGGGAAAGGCTTGGCGGTCTTCGGCGCTGGCGCTCTCGTTGCACTCACCGGCGATCCGCGCAAATCGGCCGCTGTCGGAGCGGGACAGCTCCATATAACCGGTGCGGCAAAAACCGCTTTCCAAGAGTTTGTCTTCGAGCCGCTCGTCGAGCTGCTCGCTGCCTTGCTCGCTGCTCGGCGCCCGGTCTGTGTCCTGGCCTCCAGGCCCGCCCTGACGGCCGCCTGGTCCCCCTCGCCCAGGCTGGCCACGGCCACCGCTGCGGCGGTTTTCCAGGCTAAACACGAATCGCTTGGAACCGTCGTCGCTGATATGGGTAGCAAAGTAGGTGCTGGGCTCGGGCTGGTCGCCAGGCTGGTCACCGGGAGCCTGGCGGCCACAACTGCAACAGCCAGCCAGCAGCAGCGGCGTCAGGGTCCAAAGGGGTAAGCTTTTCATCTGGGCATCCTTTTTGTGGTAAAAGTCCTCCCATCTGACCCCGGCCAAAGCCCGGGCAACGCAAAGAAAGGTAAAGGGTGAGCAAAGAAGTGTTGGACCAGGCCGTGGAGGCCTGTTTTCAAAAAGCCGAAACCCGTTTTGGCCGCCGTTTTCAGCGGCCCAGGGTAACCCTGGATCTCCGCGGCCGCGCCGCCGGCCAGGCCCATATGGGTAAAGGACAACTGCGCTTTAACCGTGCCCTTTACCAAGGCAACCAGGCCGCTTTTTTAACCGAAGTGGTGCCTCACGAGGTGGCCCACTGGCTGGCCTGGCAGCTGCACGGGCCCAAAATTCAGCCGCACGGCCCCGAGTGGCAGCAGTTGATGCAGAACCTGTTCTTGCTGGCCCCGAAGCGGACCCACGACTTTGCAGTGGCGGAGCAGACCTTTCCCTACCATTGCCGCTGCCGCGACCATGGTTTGAGTATCAGGCGCCACAACAAGGTGGCCAGGGGGGAGAGTCGCTACCTTTGCCGCAGCTGCGGCGAGGCGTTAAGCCCCGGAGCCTTCCAGCTCGAGGATGGGTGACTGCGGCAGATAATGGATGTCAACGCCCATGGCCAGGGATTCAGCCTTGGTGACGCGGATATCGTCCGGATAGCTGACGGTGAGATCCCGCTCTCCTTGCCAGGACAACTGCACGTTGTCGGCGGGCGCTTCGGCAACCCACACCAATTGATGATTGGCAAAGTGCCAAAAGGACTGGGGCTCCAAGGTCACCTGGGTGATGGGTTGCTCACCGCAGATCCGCACCTTGAGCACGGCCCGGTAATAACGGTTGGGAGAGTCGGCGGTCGTCAACACTGTTGCATCATTGCAGGCCGCCAGCCATAGCGGGCTGGATGCAATTAACAGTACTCTGAGCCCCGACGTTTTAAACACTGCCCACTCCGAAACCTTTCCTTTCCGGCGCCTGCCGGCACCCATCAATACCCCATTTGGTGCTCGCTGTCACCTTTCTTAGGCACCTTATCGGCCTGGCCAGCCAAACGAAAGGACCGCTTGGTAACAAGCCGTGTATTTCACTGCTTGCCAAGTCCCCAGGGCTGGTGGCATGGTCGGGGGGTCATCAACAACGGTGAACAACCCGACCTTATGAAATAACCACCCCTGACAGGAAACATCATGTGTTCGATTTTCGGTATTCTCGATCTTAAAACTGACCCCCAAGAGCTGCGCAAAACGGCTCTGGAAATGTCCAAGCGCATGCGCCATCGCGGACCCGACTGGTCCGGTATCTATGCCGACAATAATGCCATCATCGCCCATGAGCGCCTGGCCATAGTCGACATGAATAATGGTGCCCAACCGCTCTTGAATGCCGATAAGAATAATGTGCTGGCCGTCAATGGTGAGATTTACAACCACAGGGCCATCCGCAAGCAGTATCAGGACAGCTACCAGTTCCAGACCGAGTCGGACTGCGAGGTGATCCTGGCCCTCTACCAGGAGAAGGGCGAAGCCTTCTTGGATGAGCTCAACGGCATCTTTGCCTTCGTGCTCTATGACGCCACCAACAACAGCTACCTCATTGGCCGCGATCATATGGGCATCATCCCCCTTTATATCGGCTGGGACCAAGACGGTAATTTCTATGTGGCCTCCGAGATGAAGGCCCTGACCCCGGTGTGCAACAGGGTGGAAACCTTCCCCCCAGGCCACTACCTGTCGTCCAAGGACGGGCAGATAAAACGCTACTACCAGCGCGACTGGCAGAGCTTTGAGGCGGTCGAGCATAACCAAAGCAGCGTCGATGAGCTGCGCGGCGCCCTGGACGCGGCGGTCAAACGCCAGTTGATGTCGGACGTACCCTACGGGGTGTTGCTGTCCGGCGGCCTGGACTCTTCCGTTATCTCGGCCCTGGCCCAGCGCCATGCCGAGCGACGCATCGAAGACGACGACCAGAGCCAAGCCTGGTGGCCCAGGCTGCACTCCTTTGCCGTCGGCCTCAAAGGCTCGCCGGATCTTGCCGCCGCCCAGGTGGTGGCCAAGCACATCGGCACTGTCCACCACGAGGTGCACTTTACGGTGCAAGAGGGCCTGGATGCGGTGCGCGACGTCATCTACCACCTGGAAACCTATGATGTGACCACCATCCGCGCCTCCACCCCCATGTATCTGATGGCCCGTAAGATAAAGGCCATGGGCATCAAGATGGTGCTGTCGGGGGAAGGGTCGGACGAATTGTTCGGGGGCTACCTTTACTTCCACAAGGCCCCCAACGCCCGGGAATTTCACGAAGAGACCCTGCGCAAACTCGACAAGCTCTACCTGTTCGACTGCCTGCGGGCCAACAAGGCCATGGCCGCCTGGGGCGTGGAAGCACGGGTGCCCTTCCTGGACAAGGAATTCATGGACGTGGCCATGCGCCTCAACCCCCAGGACAAGATGTGCGGCAACGGCAAGATTGAGAAGCATATAGTCCGGGAGGCCTTCGCCGACATGCTGCCCGAGTCGGTGGCCTGGCGTCAGAAGGAGCAGTTCTCCGACGGCGTCGGCTACAGCTGGATAGACAGCCTCAAGGAGGTGACCGCCAGCGAAGTGAGCGACCAGCAGCTGCAGTCCGCCCAGTACCGCTTCCCGGTCAACACCCCGGACACCAAGGAAGCCTATTTTTATCGCCAGGTTTTCGAAGAGCATTTTGGCAACCTGGACTCGGTGGTACGCACCGTGCCCCACGGCAAGTCGGTTGCCTGTTCCACCCCTGCCGCCTTGGCCTGGGACGCCAGTTTCCAGAACAACACCGACCCTTCTGGCCGGGCTGCCAAAGGGGTTCACCAAAGCGCTTATTAAGGAGTTAAACGCCCATGGCAGTGATCAAGGTGGTTCCCGTTGGCTATCAGCTCGATGGCCAGCAGTACGAGGGCCAACTGGTGTTTCAAGAAGGCAGCCAGCCCAGCCGGGCGTTGCTGATGGCCCCCAATTTCCTGGGGGTCAGCCAGGGTGCCATTGACCAGGCCGAGGCCCTGGTGGATGACCGCTCGGTGATACTGGTACTGGACCCTTACGGTAAGGATCGCAGTATCAGTGGCCCGGACCAGGCCTATGCCACCATGGTCGAGGTCAAGTCAGACCACGGCCGCTGGCGGCGGCTGATGGTGGCGGCCTATGAGGCCCTGCTGGCCGAGGCGCAAACCTTTGGTATTGCCAAGGACAATGTGGCGGCCTTCGGTTTTTGCTTCGGCGGCGCCTGCGTGTTGGAGCTGGCAAGGCTAGGTATACCCCTCAAAGCGGTGGTGACCTTCCATGGCATCCTCGACACCCCGGACCCGGCCAGCAGCCAGAACCGCTGCGGCCCCATCCTTATCTGCAACGGTGCCGACGATCCCTTGGTGCCAGCCGAGAGTATCAAGGCCTTTGCCGATGAGATGAACGCCATCGGCGCCGACTGGCAACTGGTGAATTTTGGCGGCACTGTCCACTCCTTTACCGACAAGTCCGCCAACCGCCCTGGGCAAAGCCAGTACAACCCCCTGGTGACCCGCAGGGCCTTTGCCATGATGGCCGACCTGTTCGACGAGGTCTTTGCCTAAACACCAAGCCTCACTAAAAAGCCCGGCCTAGGCCGGGCTTTTTCATGGCTGCCAGTAGGCCCTGGCCAGCAGGGTTTCAGGCGCCGTGCCGGGGGGCAGGGTCCCAAAGCTGTGGCCCCCTTCCCCCAGGCGGCTGCGGATAAAGGCATCGGCGACATCATTGGGGGCCCCTTTGGCCAGCAGCGCCCCTTGCAGGGTCAGGGCCAGCAGTTCGGTGATACGCCTGGCCTGCTTCAGGGACGCCGTTGCCAGCAGATGCTGAATTTGCCGCCAGGCCAGGGCCAGCAAGGGGTACTGGGACAGGGTGCCTTCCAACTCCCGCTGCCAGGCGCCAAGGGCCGCCGGGTCCTTTTGCAGGGCTCTGAGTACATCCAGGGCCTGGATATTGCCGGAGCCTTCCCAGATGGCGTTGATGGGGGCTTCGCGGTACAGCCGGGCGCTGATGAAGTCTTCCATCACGCCGTTGCCCCCCAAACATTCCATGGCCTCCATGGCGTGCTGGGGGGTGCGCTTGCAGATCCAGAATTTCCCCACCGCCGTGCCCAGGCGCAGCAGGGCCTGTTCGTGGGGGTCGGTGCCATTGTCCAGGGCTCTTGCCATACGCAGGCTCATGGCCAGGCTTCCTTCCACTTCCAGCTGCAGATCGGCCAGCACGGCGGCCATCAGCGGCTGGTCTATCAACCGCTTGCCGAAGGCCTGGCGATGCTGGGCATGGTGCACCGCCTGCAACACCGCCTGGCGCTGGCCACCGCTGGAGCCCAGCATGCAGTCAAAGCGGGTCAGAGCGACCATTTCGATGATGGTCTGCACCCCTTTGCCCTCCTCCCCCAGCAACCAGGCGCGGGCGCCTTTGAGCTCCACTTCGCTGGACGCATTGGAGCGGTTGCCCAGTTTGTTCTTGAGGCGCTGGATCTCCACCGGGTTCTTCTCACCCTGCCACCAGCGGGGCACCAAAAAACAAGACAAGCCGGCGTCGGTCTGGGCCAGCATCAAGAAGCCGTCCGACATGGGGGCCGACAGGAACCACTTATGCCCCACCAGCTCATAGCTGCCGTCCCCCAGGGCCAGGGCCCGGGTGCTGTTGGCCCGTACGTCCGAGCCCCCCTGTTTTTCGGTCATGCCCATGCCCAGGGTCAGGGCCGCCTTCTGCTCTGCCGGCCTGTTGCTGGGGTCATAGTGATGGGCCATGAGTTTTTGATACCAGTCCGGCAGGCGCCTTTTCAGCACTGGGGCGGCGGCAAAGGTCATGGTCACAGGGCAGCCGTGGCCGGCCTCCACCTGGCAATGCAGGTAGTATTTGGCGGCCCTGGCCACATGAACACCAGGCCTGGGGTCGCTCCAAGGGGAGGCGTGCAGGCCTTCCTCGAAGGCCATGGTCATCAGCTGGTGGTAGCTGGGGTGGTAGTCCACCAGGTCAAGGCGCGCCCCTTGGGGGCTGTGGCTCTGGAATACCGGCGGTTGACCATTGGCGGTAAAGCCCAGGGCAATGACCTCGGGCCGGGTCAATTGGCGGCTATAACGGCTGAGGTCATCCCTGGCCCAAGCCGCCCCTTCACGGGCCAGCCCTTCTTGCAGGGCCTTGTCCAGGGCCAGGCCATCCACATCAACCAGGGGCGGGGTTTGGTTGAAGACCTGATGGGTGTCGAACATGGTCACCTCCTTATGGTCTGACCAAAATGACAGCATAAGGCCGGACAGGCAAGGCCTCTTCCGTAACAGAAAAGGCGCCCTGGGGCGCCTTTTTCACGGTCAATAGCGGCATTGTCACAGGTCGATAATACAACCCTGTGCCAGCATGCAGTCGCGGTATTGGCGGTCGCATTGCAGCTCTTCGCCGCCGTTCTTCAGGCAGTCAAAGCGCTCTATGCGGCAGCGGCTGCAATCCGGGGCGGCAGTGACGGTAAAGCTAAGGCCAATGGCCATGCCCAGGCCTGCCAAGGCGGCAGCCATTTTCTTGTTGATCATGACAGTTCCTTCCTTGATGTCTGCTATTAAAGGCCAGTCCTCGATTAAGGGATCTGGCAACCCTCGCGGCTCATGCAGCTGGCATACTGCGGGTAACAGCGCGTACCACCGGATGAAAGGCAGCTGTCGAGCTGGCGCTCGCAATAACCACAGTTACCAAGGGCGGCAACGCTAAAGCTCAGGCCCAGGGCCATGCCCAAACCAGCCAGGGCAGCTATCACTTTCTTGTTAATCATCTCTCTTTCCTTTGAGTTAAGGCTTTAAGACACTGTCTCTTGCTCTTAAGGGATCATGCAGCCTTCGCGGCTCATACAAGAGACGTAAGCGCGCTCGCATTGAGCCCAACTGCCGCCGCCATCGATACAGGCCACCTTCTGGGCTTCACAGCGCCCACAGTTGAACTGGGCTGCGGCACCAAAACTCGCACCGATAGCCAGACCAAAACCCAAGACTGCTGCAACGATTCTTCTGTTAATCATGTCCTTTTCCTTCCGTTATTTTGATTAAGGCCTTACTTGGCCAGGGTGCAACCGGCACGATCCAGGCAAAGTTCCAGGATCTGCTGGCATTTGTAGGCAGGAGTGCCACGGGCCAGGCAGGCTTCTTCCTGGTCAAAACAGCTGGCACAAGGGCTGGCGGCCAGGGAACTGAAGGCCACCGACAAGCCCATGCCAAGACCCGCCAGGGCCAGGGCTACTTTGGCTTTTACCATGATGAGTATCCTTATCTCTGAGCTACCCAGTCTCCCTGGGCGAGGAACGGCGGTTCATGGCCGGCAGACGCCAGCCAAGACTAGGAATCTTGCAGGTGCCGGTAGGCTTCGAGTATCGCCTCTGGCCGGTAACCGTCTATTTTCCGGTCGCCAATAACCAACACCGGCACCCCTTTGGTATTCATCTGCCGGTAGGCATCCTGTTCGTCGGCCGAGCCCTCGGCATCGATTTCATGGAAGGGAATTTGATTCTGACGAAGCAGGTCGCGGGTCTTTGCACAGTAGGGGCACCAACTGGTGCCAAAGAGAATGACAGGGGTGTCAAAGCGGCTTTGCAGGGCACTGAAGTCGCCGGTACTGTAGTTGGGTTCAAGCCAATGGGGCAGCTGCACTGCCGCCCAGCCAAGACCGGCGCAACCGGCAAAGATCCCGAGGTAAACAAGGCCACTTTTCAGGTGGGTTTTCAGTGACATGCGGCGCTCCTTGCTGTGTACTTTTCATCCCGTTAACAACAAAAGAACACAAATCAACCAGTTGCGTCAACCCCCTAAACGGGTCACCAGTCTCCCCTTCAGAGCCACACATTCTGGCTAGACTTAACCTGGAAGAAAGGAGGTGTTATGGAACATCCAGACCGGCTGCGTACGCTGCGTATTCGCACCCAACACCTGTGGCGCGAGGCCCTCAAGGAGCGCTTGGACCACTACCCGCTATGGAGCGCCGACGAAGTGGTTGATCACTTGCGTGGGGTGCCTACTATGGCCGCCGACACCCTTTGCCAACAGCTGGCCGAGCAGGGTTTCTTGCTGGAACTGACCTGGGGAACGGATCTGCGCTATCCGGCCTTTATGGTGGCCGGGGGGGAAGTGTTTGAAGAAATGCCGCGATTGATCTCCCTTATCAACGCCCACCTGGACAATGAAGTCGACCGCTACCTCTGGCTGACCCAACACCAGGCCGAACTCAACGCCGTTCCCGCCGAATTGCTTTCCAGCCGCGAAGGGCGGCTGCTGCTGATGGCCTTCCTTACCGACTAGTCCCCTGCCCTGCCAGCAACTCCACTTGCACCTTGTCCAGGTGCAGGTCCCGCTGGGGAAAGGCAATGACGATGTCGGCTGCCTTGAAGGCCTCGTCCAGGCGAAAGCGCAAGCCGGAGGCCACTCTTTTCAGCTCCATGGGCACCCGGGCCGGCACCCAATAAAAAAGGCTGATAATGAGGGCGTTGTCACCAAAGTCGTCGAACAGCACTTCGGGGGGCGGCTCCTTTTGCAACTGCTCTGTTTGCGCAGCAATAGCCAGCATGATGGCTTTGACCTTGCCAAGATCGGAGCCATAGGCCACTCCCAGGGTCACTATACCCCTGACATGGGCCTCGGTCAGGGTCCAGTTCACCACCCGCTGTTCGAGGAAATAGGAATTGGGCACCAGCACATGGACACCGTCGG
Organism: Gallaecimonas xiamenensis 3-C-1; assembly: GCF_000299915.1. Classification (NCBI taxonomy): domain Bacteria; kingdom Pseudomonadati; phylum Pseudomonadota; class Gammaproteobacteria; order Enterobacterales; family Gallaecimonadaceae; genus Gallaecimonas; species Gallaecimonas xiamenensis. Next base: position 10,739 of record NZ_AMRI01000037.1, on the reverse strand, counting down.
TCCGGCGGATACGCACGCAGCGGTTACCGATGTCCTCCACCATGCCTTTTTCGTCTTCCAGCTCCACTGTGTCGCCGATGCGGATAGGCTGCTCGATAAGCAGGATAAAGCCGGAAATCAGGTTGTTGATCAGGTTCTGGGCACCAAAACCTATGCCGATGGCCACGGCGCCACCCAGCACCGCGAAGATGGTTACCGGGATACCGGCAAACGGCAGGGCCACAAGGATGATGACCACATAAAGCAGGTAGGACACCAGCTTGTGCAGCACATGGGCACCGTTGACTCCCATGCGTTTGCCCAACCGCCGGTGCAGCCTGGAGGTCAGCCAGTGCACCACCATAAAGCCCAGCACACTGATGGCCAAGGCGATACAGATCTGGCCCAAGGTGATGGTGGCATTGCCACTCTGGTAGAGGGGAAGTTGCCAAAGGGAGGCCAGACGTTGCAGCCAGTCTTGGTCAAGCCAGTCCATCCGGACCTCCCCATTTGTTATTTTCGCAGCAGCCCCACCAGCCCCAGCACCATGCAAACGGCGCCTGCGATGTAGAGGGTCATGGTCCTGCTGTCCAGTTCACCGGTCAGCTCGGCAGCGATGGTCTTGTTGAAGGTCTGGCTTTCCTGGTAACCCCAGAACGCCAGGCCCGCACCAGCGACCACCAACACCAAACCTAAGAGTTTGCCTTTCATCTTTCTCTCCTTGAGTAAGGGCAAGGAATGCCTGCCTGACAAGTAAATCGTTTTTTAAAATTAAAACAAACTAAAACGTTCGCTTTTTACAAAAGCATAGCCCTCCTAAACTGGCCCTGTCATAAAGGAGGACCCATGAGCCAAAGCCCCTATACCTTACAAAACGGCGCACCCGTCACCCAGGACAACCTGTCCATCACCGCCGGCCCCCGAGGCCCACTGACCTTCGACAACATCCACCTGTTCGAAAAACTGGCCCACTTTAACCGCGAGCGCATTCCCGAGCGGGTGGTCCATGCCAGGGGCACCGGGGCTTACGGCACCTTCACCCTGACCCAGGACCTGTCGGAGCTGAGCATTGCCGATTTTCTGCAGCAAGAAGGCAAACAGACCCCGGTCTTCCTGCGTTTTTCCACCGTGGCCGGCGGCCAGGACTCAGGCGATTATGTCCGTGACGTGCGGGGTTTTGCCCTGAAGTTCTACACCGCCCAAGGCAACTACGACATCGTCGGCAACAACACCCCAGTGTTCTTTATCCGCGACCCGCTCAAATTCCCGGACTTTATCCATTCCCAGAAGAAGGATCCGCGCACCAACCTGCCCAATCCGGCCCACCATTTCGAGTTCTGGGCCAATCATCCCCAATCCCTGCACCAGGTCACCATCTTGATGTCGGACCGGGGTATTCCCCAGGACTATCGTCACTTGAACGGCTACGGCTCCCATACCTTGAGCCTCTATAACAGCCAGGGGCAGCGCTTCTGGGTGAAATGGCACTTCAAGACCAACCAGGGCGTTAAGAACCTGACCGGCGAAGAGGTGGCCAAGCGCGCTCCCCACCAAGCCCAGCAGGACTTGGTCGAGGCCATAGACCGAGGGGATTTCCCTTCTTGGACGGTGAAACTGCAGGTGATGACCGAGCAGCAGGCCAGGCACTACCACATCAACCCCTTCGACCTGACCAAGGTCTGGCCCCACCGGGATTTTCCCCTGCGCACCATCGGCCAGCTGCAGCTGAACCGCAACGTCGGCAACTACTTTGCCGAGACCGAGCAGGTGACCTTCAGCCCCGCCAACCTGGTGCCCGGTACCGGGGTGTCGCCGGACAAGGTGCTGCAAGGGCGACTCTTCGCTTACGCCGACGCCCACCGCTACCGGGTCGGGGTCAATCACAACCAGTTGCCCGTCAATGCCCCCCGCTGCCCGGTCAACCACTACCAGCGGGACGGGGCCATGGCCGGCATGGGTTGCCCTGTGCACCAGGGCGGCACGGTCAATTTCTCCCCCAATGACCGCCAGGACACTCCTAAGGCGCAGCCCCAGTTTGCCGAGCCACCCCTGCCCATGGAAGGGGACGCCTGGCTCGGCAGCTTTGATGACCAGCACAGTGACAACTTCAGCCAGGCCGGTGACCTGTATCGCCTGTTCGATGACGGCGAGAAAGATCGCCTGGCCGCCAATATCGCCGGCGGCCTGAGCCAGGCGGACGGCCATATCCAAGAGCGCATGCTGGCCCAGTTCGAACAGGCCGACCCAGACTACAAAGCGCGGGTGGCGGCGGCCCTGGCCAAACTGGCCTAAGCTTAACCTCAGCTAAACCTTGGAGGGCAAGATGAACAACTGGTGGGAATTCCTGGCTGACTTGGCCTTCAACGGCTGATACAAAAAAGCCTCCTCTGGAGGCTTTTTCCTTTCCAACGGCGAGTACCCCATGGACGACTATCAGGACATTCTGACTTTCTGGTTTGGCATCTTGGATGAAGACGGCAATGCCGATCCCAGGTACAGCAAACGCTGGTTCCAAAGCGACCCAGGCTTCGACGACGAGGTCCGCACCCTGTTCGCCAAGGATCTGGACAGGGCCATAGCCGGCCATTACGACCATTGGCGCGATGAACCCCAAAGCCGCCTGGCCTTGCTTATCCTGCTGGACCAGTTCAGCCGTAATATCTTCAGGGGCAGCCACAAGGCCTTCGCCCAGGATGCCAAGGCCCAACAACTGGTGGAAGAAGGGCTGGCCCTTGGCCAGGACCAGGAACTGGCCACCCCCTACCGCCTTTTTTTCTACCTGCCGCTGATGCATGCCGAAGACCGGGCCCTGCAAGCCCTGTGTGTCGAGCAGTATCGACAGTTGCATGGCCAGGCCCCGGCCAGCGCCAAAGCCCTGGTACAAAACAGCCTGCACTTTGCCCAGGAACACCAGGCCATCATCGACCGTTTCGGCCGCTTCCCCTACCGCAACAAGGTGCTTAGCAGGGCCAACACCGCCGACGAGCAGGCTTGGCTCAGGGCCAATCCCGGCGGTTATGGCCAGGCCTGAGCTTGTCCCCCCCTGGTGCCAGGAGTATGGTGTTCACAGCCACAAGAAGGAGAAGCCTCTAATGAAAAACCTCTTTGCCGCCGCAGCCTTACTGGCCTGCTCTTCCAGCGCCTTCGCCACCCAGGCCCCTGAAGGTGCCAGCGTCTATTTCATCGCTCCGGCCGACGGCGCCACCGTCAGCCAGACCTTCACCGTCAAGTTCGGCCTGCACGGCATGGGCGTTGCCCCCGCCGGCACCAACGTGGCCAACACCGGCCACCACCATCTGCTGATCGATGTGGATCAATTGCCCGATATGAGCATGCCCCTGCCCGCCACCGAGCACATTAAGCACTTCGGTGGCGGCCAGACCGAAACCCAGCTGACCCTGGCTCCGGGCAAGCACACCCTGCAACTGGTGTTGGGTGATTTTGCCCATATCCCCTTCAACCCGGCGGTGATGTCCGACAAGATCACAGTGACAGTGAAATGATCACAGGGGCGCTGCGGCGCCCCTTTTTTGTGGAGTGCACATGAGCGACCTCAGCCCCCAGCCCGAACTGGCCCAGTGCCCGGCCGCCGGCCCCTGCCCAGAGCGGGCCAGCTACGACATCAAGGCCAGGGAACTCAACCCCGGCCTGGTGGTTGCCAGGGCCCTGCCCCAACGCCAGCGCCGGCTTATCGGTCCTTGGTGCTTCCTGGACCGCATGGGTCCTATCACCATCACCCAGGACCATAAGCTGGATGTGGCACCCCACCCCCATATAGGTTTGCAGACGGTGACCTGGCTGCTGGAAGGGGCCATCCGCCACCGCGACACTTTGGGGGTGGAGCAGGTAATAGCGCCCGGTCAACTGAACCTGATGACGGCAGGGCGAGGCATAGCCCATTCGGAAGAAGGGCTCACCCCTCTAGGCGAACGGCTGTTCGGGGTGCAGTTCTGGGTGGCGCTACCCCAGGCCGAAGCCGAACGGGAACCGGCCTTCGAGCACCACCAGGATCTCCCTCGGGTGGTGGAAGGAGGCGTTACCCTGCATCTGTTTGCCGGCAACTACGCCAGCCAGCGCTCCCCGGCCCATTACTACAGCCCGCTGTTCGGTGCCGAACTGCGCGGCAACGGCGAATTCGAGCAGGTGCTGGAGCCAGGCTTTGAATACGGCTTCCTGCTGCTGGAAGGCCAGGCCAGCCTGGACGGCGAACCCATGGATACGGAACGGCTCTACTACCTGGGCACCGGACACCAGCAGGCCCAACTGGTACTGCACCAGGCGGTGATCATCTGCCTGGGGGGGCGCCCCTTCGACGAAGACATCGTCATATGGTGGAACTTCGTGGCCCGCAGCACCGAGCAGGTGGCCCAGGCCCGTTCCCGCTGGGAAGCAGGCGGCTTTGGTACAGTCCCCGGCTACCCGGGCCAACCCATAGGGGCACCGCCCCTGCAAGGGCAACTGAAAGCCGGGCGTTAATTCGATTGAGTCGAGGTTATTGGCCTATTTTTCGCCCTATAACTCGGAAAATACGAACGGTATTCTGGGGTTATTGACGAGATAGAGGACAACGCCATGACCCAGTTACGTACCATCAAGGCCCTGATCCCCGGCCAACACACCAGTGACGGTGCCGGGGTCAAACTTAAAAGATTGATCGGCACCCAGGCCCTGCCGGATCTGGACCCTTTCCTGCTGCTGGACGAATTCAGCTCCGACAGCCCGGACGACTACCTGGCCGGTTTTCCCGACCACCCCCACCGTGGCTTTGAAACCGTGACCTACATGCTCAACGGCCGTATGCGCCACCGAGACAACAAAGGCAACGAAGGCCTGCTGCAAAGCGGCGACGTGCAGTGGATGACCGCTGGCTCCGGCCTTATCCATTCGGAAATGCCCGAGCAGGAGGCCGGCCTGATGCGCGGCTTCCAACTGTGGGTCAACCTGCCCCGGGCAGAGAAGATGAAAGCGCCCCGTTACCAGGACATTGCCAGCGACCGTATCCCGCTGGTCACCGACCCACAGGGCAACAGCGTCAAGGTCATTGCCGGCCGCTATCTAGAGGCCACAGGGCCGGTGGACGGCGTCAGCCTCGACCCCCTCTACCTGGATGTGGAGCTGGTAGCCGGTGGCGAGCTGACCCTGGCGGTGCCCCTTGGCCATAACGCTCTGGTCAATGTCTTCGAAGGCCAGGTGGACATAGCCGGCCAGGGCGTGGCCAAAGGCCAGATGGCCATCTTGAAGAACGGCGACAGTCTGCAGGTATCAGCCTCCCAGGGCGGCCGTTTCCTGCTTATCGCCGGCCAGCCGCTGCTGGAGCCGGTGGTGCGTTACGGGCCCTTCGTGATGAACAGCTCGGAAGAAATCGGCCAGGCTATCCAGGACTACCAGGCCGGCCGCTTCTAAAGCAAAGCCAACAGCAGCGCCCCCACCAGCAGGGCGCTGCCCAACCCCAGCCACACATAACGCCCCAGGGCCAGGCCTCCGGCATAGAGGGCCAGGCAGCCCTTGACCGCCGTGTTGCTCAAAGCCGCCAGCACTATGCCGTTGACCGCTGTTTGCCCCTGGATGCTGCCAAGGGCCATTCGCGACAAGCTAAGGGTAATAGCGTCCACATCCGCCAGCCCCGCCGCCAGGGCCACCAGCCACAGTCCCTCTTCTCCAAACCAATGGGTGATGGCGTTGGACAGCAGCAGGATACCGGCGATCATCAGGCCAAACTGTACAGCAGGCCACAGCTGGAACGGCTTGGCCCCCAGCTCCCCCTGGCTGACGCTGCTGCCACGCCGCCAAAGGGTCAGGGCCAGCAGGCCGCTTGCCAGGCCCATGGCTCCCAGGGGCAGCCAAAGCTGGGGCAGCAGGGCCGGGTTAACCACCGCAACCACCACTAACATCCTCGGGTACATGATGGCGCAAGCCACCAAGATACCGGCCGCCAGCAAGCGGGGCCGGTTGAAGGCGGCATTGAGGCGAGCCAGGCTCAGGGTGGTGGCGGTACTGGAGGCCAGGCCGCCGAACAGGCTGGTGACCATGATGCCCTTGTCCGGGCCGATCAGCCGCAGGGCAAAGTAGCCCCCCAGGCTGAGGCCGGCGATCAGCACCACCATCCACCAGATGGCATAAGGATTGAGGGCGCCCCAGGGGCCCATCTTCTCGTTGGGCAGTATCGGCAGCAGCACCAGTGACACCACCAGGATCTGCAAGATGGCCCTGAATTCGTCGGCGTTCAGCAACGTCAGCCACTGGTGCATCCGCTCTTTCAGATGCAGCACCACGGCAGTCACTACCGCCGCCGCCACCGCTTCGGTTTCCAGCCCCTGGGTTACCGCCAGCCCCAGGATCCAGGTGACCAGGGCCGCCACCACAGTAGTGAGGCCGTAGTCATGATCGGCCCTGGTATCCAACCAGTGAGCTACCGCCAGCTGCATGGCCACTCCCAGGCCGCTGACCGCCACTACCCAGGGCCCCAGGTTGTCCACCAACAGGCCGCTCAGGCACCCGGCCAGGCTGATGAGGGCAAAGGTGCGGATCCCGGCAATGCGGCTGCCGCTTTGGCCTTCTCGCTCCCGCCAGCCTCGTTCCGAACCGACGATCAAGCCCAGACCCAAGGCCAGCAACAATTGCAACAGGGGCGAGAATGGCACAAAGTTCATCGAAGATGCGTCCTTGGTCAAAAAACTAAATGGCTGATTTAAAGCAATTATTAGCGCAAGTTTCCCAGTGCCGCCTGTGCGAGGCCCACTTGCCCCTGGGGCCAAGACCGGTGGTCAGGGCCAGCGCCACTGCCAGGCTGCTGATCATAGGCCAGGCGCCGGGCACCAAGGTCCACGCCACCGGCATTCCCTTCAATGACCCCTCGGGTGACAGGCTGCGCCAATGGCTGGAGATGGACAGGGACCATTTCTACGACGCCGGCCAGGTGGCCATCATGCCCATGGGTTTTTGCTACCCGGGCAAGGGCAAGAGCGGCGACCTACCACCCAGGCCCGAGTGCGCGCCGACCTGGCACCAGGCTCTATTGGCCCAGATGCCAGCCATTGAACTGGTTTTGCTGGTGGGCCGCTATGCGCAGGATCAGTATCTGGATGACAAGCGCAGCCTCACAGAACGGGTACAGGCCTTTGCCGACTACGGCCCTCGCTATTTCCCCCTGCCTCACCCCAGCCCCCGCAACCAGCTGTGGCTCAGGCGCAACCCCTGGTTCGACGCCCAGGTACTGCCGGCGCTACGGGCCAGGTTAGCCTTGCTCCGCTGAACCTCATTCAGGAACCGCTGGCCTTTTATTCAGGGATTAACGAAATGTTTTACCGTAAAATGCGCCCTCCCGCCTTTTACGGATACGGTGATGTTGAACCCTTTCCTCTTACGCCACCCGGCTTTCCTGCGTTTCTGGCTCGGCCAAACGGCCTCCTCCCTGGCCTACCAGATGCTGGTGGTGGGTATCGGCTGGCAGATGTACGACCTGACCGGCAGCGCCCTGAGCCTGGGGCTTATCGGCCTGGCCCAGTTCCTGCCGCAGTTGCTGCTGACCCTCGTCGCCGGCCACGTGGCCGACCAATACAACAGGCGCATCATCGTTATTGTCTGCCGGGTGATCCTGGCCCTGACCATGGCCGGCCTGGTCTATGCCAATGTCACAGGCCAGCTGAGCCCGGCGGTGATCTACAGCTGCGGCGCCTTGCTGGGCGCCACCCGCGCCTTCGAGGCCCCGGCCACCCAGGCCCTGCTGCCCAACCTGGTGACCCCAGACCAGCTGCCCAAGGCCCTGGCCCTGACCGCCGGTACCCGTGAGGCCACCGTCATCGCCGGCCCGGCCATCGGCGGCCTGGTCTATCTGGTTGGCAGCCATTGGCTGTACGGCGCCAGTGTCGCCTGTTTTGTCCTGTCGGCCCTGGTGCTGCTGGCCCTGCCCTATGAATACCAGGCGCCGCGCCGGGAACCGGCCAGCCTGCAAAGCCTGTTTTCCGGTATCCACTTCATCCGCCAGAACCCGGTGGTGCTGGGGGCCATTTCCCTGGACTTGTTCTCGGTGTTGCTGGGGGGCGCCACGGCGCTGCTGCCCATCGTTGCCAAGGACATACTGCACACCGGCCCCTGGGGCCTGGGGTTGCTGCGCTCGGCCCCGGCCATAGGGGCGCTGCTGATGTCCCTGTGGCTGGCTCGCTTCCCCATGGAAAAGCGGGTGGGTAAGACCATGTTCTACGCCGTGGCCCTGTTTGGCCTGGCCACAGTGGTCTTCGGCCTGTCCCACAACCTGTGGCTGTCCATGGCGGCGCTGTTGGTGCTGGGGGCTTCGGACATGGTCAGCGTCATCATCCGCTCCACCCTTATCCAGTTGGAAACCCCGGACGCCATGCGCGGCAGGGTCAGCGCCGTCAATTACATCTTTATCGGTACCTCCAACCAGCTGGGAGAGTTCGAGTCGGGGGTGACGGCGGCCTGGTTTGGAGTGGTGCCGGCCATAGTGCTGGGGGGGGTCGGCACCCTGGTGGTGGTGGCCCTGTGGATGAAGCTGTTCCCGGCCCTGACCCACAGGGACAAACTGGCAAGCTGACAGCAAAAAGGCCCTTTTCAGGGCCTTTTTTGTTAGCCCTTCTGGAGGCTGTCCATCTGGGCGTCGAGTTTTTTGACCTGGGCCTGGAAGGCCGCCTTGTCTTTGCCTTCCACCGAGGCGGCCATGGGGATCTTGGCCGTCATGGGGTTTACCGGCCTGCGCCCTATGTGCAGCTCGTAATGGAGGTGGGGCCCGGTGACCCGGCCGGTGGCCCCGGACAGGGCGATCTTCTGGCCCCGGCTGACCAGCTGGCCCTTGCGGACCAGGGCCTTACTCAAGTGCAGATAGCGGCTGAGATACTTGCCACCGTGCTCCACCACTATGTACTTGCCGGCATAGGGGTGGTTTTCCACCCGGGTCACCACGCCGTCGGCAGTGGCCAGTACCGCCGTGCCGGTGGGGGTGGCAAAGTCGGTGCCGTTATGGGGGGCAGTACGCCCCGTCACCGGGTGGTGACGACGCGGGTCGAAGGGGGAGCTGATTCGATAATGCTTGGTGGTGGGATAACGCAGGAAGGCCCGCGCCAGGCTTTGGCCATCGGCGTCATAGAAGCTGCCGTCGCTGAACAGGTAAGCGCTCAGCACCTTTTTGCGGTTGTAGATGCGGATGGCATCCAGCTCGGTGTCGCCGGTGGCTTGGCCGTCGATGTACTGGCTTTGGCGTACCACCTGGAAGCGGTCACCGGCCCGCAGGTCTCTTGAAAAGTTAATCTTGTCCTTAAAGAGGCTGGCGATACGGGCTATCTCGGCGTCACTCAGCCCCGCCTTCTGGGCCGAAACGTAGAAGCTGCCCTCAATGTTGCCTCCCAGGGGTTCGCTCTGCCAGGTGCCAGGCAGGTCCACTTTCTGGAATTCGAAGTGGTTGTCGTCCACCCGGCTGAAGATCACCTGGTGGGCCAGGCTGAACTTCAGCTCCAGCTTCTGCAGCTGGCCCTGCTCTTCGCCACCCATCCAAAAGCGCAGCTCGTCACCGGGCTGCAGGGTGTCGAGGGCCAGCACTTCCTGGTCGCTTTCGAGGATCTGGTACATCACCTTCTGGCCAAGGCCAAGACGGTCGAAGATGCCACTGAGGGTGTCACCGGCCTGTATCCGGTACTCCAGGCTAGGCAGTTCCAACTGCGGACCCTGGGCAGGTGGCTCTGCCAATTCGGTCGGCTCTACCAGAGGTGTCTGTTCAGGCAGCACCCCTGGCAGGGGCCCAGCAAGGTTGTCCTGCTCCGCATTTGGCATCAGCAAAGCCGCCGCCACCAGCAAGGTCACCGACGCTATCGCCAGGCGGTGGGGCAAGGGCAGGCTCAATACCGTCTGGGTAACCTTTCTGGGCAAATCGCGCATCTACTACAGGCTCGCTATGCTGGACAACCGAAGGACAAGTCAGACCCGGCACCTTGGCGAAAGTTCGCAATCAGCACAAGAAAAACCGTACTTTATAACAGCCTTAGTTACGCTTCAGCAGTACCAGGGTTTCCACGTGCAGGCTGTGGGGGAACATGTCCAGGGGTTGCACCTTGTCCAGGCGATAACCGCCGGCCAGCAGCACCGCCAGGTCCCGGCCCAGGTTGGCCGGGTCGCAGGACACATAGACCACCGCCTGGGGCGCCATGGCCAGCAGGGTGTCCAGCAGCGCCTTGTCGCAGCCCTTGCGGGGCGGGTCCAGCACCACCACGTCGGCGCGCTGGCCCTGCTCATAGAGGGCCGGCATCAGCACTTCGGCCTGGCCTTGGTGGAATTCCACATTGGTGATCTGGTTGCGCTCGGCGTTCTGGCGGGCATCCGCCACCGCCTGGGCCACGCTCTCGATGCCCACTACCTTGGCCGCCTTGGCCGCCAGGAACAGGGCTATGGTGCCCACGCCGCTGTAGAGGTCGAACACCACCTGGCTGCCGTCCAGGCCGGCAAAGTCCTGCACCAGGCCGTACAACTGCTCGGTCTGGCTGGGGTTGACCTGGAAGAAGGACTGGGGCGACAGGTTGAAGTCCAAGTGGCCCAGGCGTTCCTCGATATAACCGGGGCCGAACAGCACCTTGTCTTCAAAACCCAGCACCCTGTTGGTGCGCTCGGGGTTGATGTTGAGCACCAGGCTGGTGAGCCAGGGGCACTGGGCCTGCAGCCGCTCGCTGAGCACCTCCAGGTGCGGCACCGCCTCGGTCAGAGCCACCAGCACCAGCAGCCACTGGCCGCTGTGTTGGCCGTTACGGACCATCAGGCCA
>NZ_AMRI01000036.1 GCF_000299915.1 Gallaecimonas xiamenensis 3-C-1 | reverse complement strand
TTCCCGCTCCAAATTTAAAGATGCTTGGGTGTCTGGTACACTGGGGCGTCGGGCGAAAGCCAAAAGTCGTTGCCAAGGCAGCGCGCACAATGCGGGAATAGCTCAGTGGTAGAGCACAACCTTGCCAAGGTTGGGGTCGCGAGTTCAAGTCTCGTTTCCCGCTCCAAATTTAAAGATGCTTGATTGACTAGGGTCAGGTGTCGGGCGAAAGCCAAAAGTCGTTGCCAAGGCAGCGCGCACAATGCGGGAATAGCTCAGTGGTAGAGCACAACCTTGCCAAGGTTGGGGTCGCGAGTTCAAGTCTCGTTTCCCGCTCCAAATTGAAAAGGCCGTCCGAAAGGACGGCCTTTTTCGTATCTGCGTCTTACGCCATTAAATGACTGAACGCGCCAGGTCGCTCGGGCTGGGCGCCCCCTTCAAGTCTCGTTTCCCGCTCCAAATTCGAAGGCCATCCGAGAGGATGGCCTTTTTGCATTTGAACTAGATGCTTGAGTGCCATGGATCATGGGCCAACCTTGCCGAGGTTGGGGCGGGGCGCGTAGCCGCGCGAGTTCAACCTTTCAGGGGAGTCCGTTTCCCGCTCCAAATTCGAAAGGCCGTCCGAAAGGATGGCCTTTTTCGTATCTGCGTCTTACGCCATTAAAAGGCTGAACGCGCCGGGTCGCTCGGGCTGGGCGCCCCCTTCAAGTCTCGTTTCCGCTCCAAATTCGAAAGGCCATTCGAGAGGGTGGCCTTTTTGCAGCCAAGCCAAAAAAAGCCGCCCTAAGGCGGCTTTGAACTCCCTTGGCGTCGTGCGCCGTTACTTGACCAGGGGCAGGGGCTTGCCCGCTTCCCGGTCGAAGTCCTGGTGGTCCTTGCCTAGCAGCGCCAGGGCGGTGGCCGCCACCTGGTTTTGCTTGCCCTGGCCCGGAATAAGGCCCTTGGCCTTGACGTCCGGACCCAGGGCGGCCAGCCAGACACCGTTGGAGCCGACGATGCCCTGGGGGAAATGTTTCTCGCCGTCCGGATACATCTTCACCGCCGCCTGGCTGGCATGGTGCTGCCAGTCCTGGGCTGTGGCGCCGCGACCGTGGTCCACCGTCACCACCAGGTTGGTGTTGCCGGCGTACTGGGGCAAGGATTGCAGGGTTTGCCACAGCTCGGCCAGGTACTGGTCGGCCTGGTGCGCCGCCTTGAGGTAACTGTCGTAGTGGCCTTCATGGGCAAACTCGTCGGTGTCCCCCAGGGCTATGTAGAGCACCCTGGGCTGCTGCTTTTTGAGGTAATCCAGGGCCAGGGGATAGGTGTAGGCGTCGTAACGCTCTGACGACCAGGGGCTGGTGATCTGTTGCTGCAACTGGTTGATAAGCTTGACCTGCTCCCCCAGCGGGTAACCCTCTGAGGGCTCAAAGCCGGCATTGACGTGCAGGCCGGAGCGATCGCGGTTGAGGATGGCCCCAAAGGCGTCCCAGCTGCCGAAGGCGGCGATGCGCCCGGCAAAGGCCTTATCCTTGTTCAACCATTCCAAGAAGCTGACGTTGGGGTTGGGTTTGGCGTCGTTGCTGTCGATGGCCGGGTCGGCCTTGCCGGTCAGCAGCTCGTTGTAGCCGGGGTAGGAAAACCACCAGGGGTTGGTGACTTCCATGATGCTGCCTCGGGTCTGGTCCCCCAGCAAGCTGCCTTCCTTGGCCATAACGGTGCTGACAAAGGGCATCAGCCGAGCCGCCCTTTGGGCCTGGCTGTCACCGCCGAAGGCCTGGGTGGCGGCTGGGTCATGGGTCAGCAGGTCGTTGGCCAAGAAGGCCGGATCGGCGCCGTGGAAAACGTCCTGCCAACGCAGGCCGTCGATGGTGACCAGCACCAGGTTGTCAGCTGCCTGGGCCGAGGTGGCCAGCAGCAGGGAAGCAAGCAGAGTGAGCTTACGCATCATGACTCCTAGCCCCCGGCCTGGCCGGGGGCAACATCTGATTAGAAGGACAGGGTGGCGTTGGCGGTGACGGTACGGCCTACCCCTATGTAGTAGGCGCCGTTGCTGCCACCGGACAGGTAGTTGGTGTCACCCAGGTTGCTGATGTTGAAGCTCAGGTCCAGCCCCTTGATGCCCTGGCCGTTGAAGTCCAAATGGTAGCCGGCATAGAGGCCCAGCACGGTGTGGGCGTCAATCTTATCCACATTGGTGGCAACAGGGCTGGTGCCGTCCAGGCGGTTGCCGTAGGCGCCGTAGTAGCTGTCGGTATATTTGGCTTCCAGGCCGCCACGGTAGGGGCCCTGGTGATAACTCAGGGCCGCCACCGCCATGGTGCGAGGGGCGCCGGCCAGCTCCAGGCCCTTGAGATCGACCAGGGTGTCCTGGCCTTGCTGGTCCTTGGCGCTGACCAGGCTGTGGTCGCTGTACTCGGAGTCGTTGAGGGTCAGGGCACCGTAGAGGGACCAGTTGTCGTTGACCTGCCAGTTGAGGCTGCCTTCAAAGCCCTTGGACTTGATGCCGCCGACGTTGACGTACTGACCGTCCAGCTCGCCCAGGTAGTCGATGCCGCTACCGGCGGTGGCCTCGATAAAGGTGATGCGGTTGTCGAACTTGATGTGGTAGAAGGCCGCCGTCACTTGCAGGTCCTGGCCCAGGTAGCGCAGGCCGAGGTCGGTGTTCTTGGCGGTTTCGGCGTCCAGTTTGCCAAAGTCCTGATCGGTCTCGAGGATGCTGTCGGAGATGGCCTTGAAGTTCTCGGCGTAACCCCCGAACAGCTCCCAATTGGGGGACAGGGCCCAGACCAGACCGGCCATGGGCAGCAGATCCGAGTCGCTGGACAGGGAACCGGTCTCGCGGCCAAGGAAGTTGTCGTCACGACTGATGTCCACCTGGGTCTTGCGGGCCCCGGCGTTAAGGGTCAGGTCCCCCAGTACCCATTGGTCCTGCACGTAGTAGTTGAGGGTGTCGGTGACATAGGTGCGGTCATACTGGCGCCAGTAGGCCTGGTGGTTGTAGGCCGGGCCCACCGCCGGGTTGAGGACGCTGTGCCAGTCGCGGTACTCGTCCCTGTCCTGGCGCTCTGTCCACAGGCCGGCGGTAAGGCTGTTGTTGTCGGTGATGTCCCAGGTCAGGCGGCCGGTCAGGCCGTAACGCTCTTTACCGTAATGGGTGTGGCGGTAGCTGGAGGCCAGGGTGCAGTCGTTGCTGGCGCATTGGCTGGGGTCCAGCAAGGGGGCGCCGTTGGCGTCGAAGCGGGTAAAGGTTTGCAGGTTGTTGTCGGCATCCAGCACGGCCTGGCCGTTGCCGTCCACCAGCACCTGGTAGGGGGGCAACCAGTCACCACGGCCGGTCATGTGGTGATAATAGGGCGTGACCACCAGGCGGGTGCTGTCGCTGGGGCGAGTATCGAGGCGCAGGTAGGCAAAGGTGTTCTTGCGCAGGGTGCGCCAGGCTTCGGCAAAGTTCTGGTCTTCAACCGGGTCGCCGGTCCAGTTCCAGGTCAGGCGGTCCCAGCGAGGGTTTTCCTGGTACTGGGCCAGGCTGATGCCGTTGTAGTTGGTCTCGTCCACGTCGTCATAACTGATGCGGCCGGTAATGGTGGCCCAGTCCAACTCGGACACCAGCTTGTAGGCCAGGTGGAAGTCGGTCGCGTCCCCGTTGGAACCGGAGCCTATCCAGCGCTTGGTGCTGCTGTCGGCCAGGCTCAGGTAGCTGGTGGTGGTGTCGTTCCAAAAGCGCCCGGTATCAAAGCGCAGGTAGTATTTGCGGGCGTCGTAGTCGCCGCCGCTGACCGATGCCACGGCGCCGCTTTGTTCATTGGGGTTGGCGGAAATGTAGTTGAAGGTTCCCCCCAGGGCGTCCAGGGAAGGAGAACCCACGTCCGAGGTGCCCTGCATCACTTCTACCCGGGCTGTGTCTTCCAGCAGCAGGTAACGGTTGGCCTTGGAGCCACCGCCGTAACCGGAGCCGCCGTTGGGCAAGCCGTCTATGGTCACACCCAGTTGCTGTTCGGAGCCGCTCAGGGCAAAGCCGCGCATGGTGATGGTGGTGGACCAGTCGTCGCTGCCGAACGCCCCACCTTCGCTGACATTGACCCCCGGCATCATGTCCAGCAGGTCATTGACGCTGGACAGGGGCGCGCTGAAGGACTTGATGTCCTCATCTGTGCTGTTGTTGGCGTAAGCCACCCTGGCCCCGATAACCGAGATGACCTCGGTATCCTGGGGCTGGCTTTCTTCGGCAAAGGCTTGGCCTGACAGGGCCAGGGCAATACTGGACGCCACCAGGCTGGGCAGCAAAAGGCTTTGGTTTTTCATCGTTATTTTCCCGTGCGAATAAATAGGGCGCATTGTGGGAAAGGGCTGTGACGAAAACGTTTCCCTTGGGTTTCTGAGCCGTGAAAGTTTTTTGACTGCCATAAGGCACAGACTTGACTTGCCTCAAGGCTGGGTCATTCTGGCTTTGATAAAGCTGGTACGAGAGTCAAGGAGATAGCAGCCATGCGCTTTAAAACCGTACGCGATCTGATAGACCATCTGGCCGAGGCCCACCTGGCCCTGAGCAAGCTGTATCAGCGGCTGGCCAACCATATCGATGCCGAGCGGACCCGGATGATGCTTCATTATCTGGTGGACCATGAAAAGGGCCTGTCCGGCCAGTACAGCGACTACCTCAAGGCCCACCATAGCGCCCTGGACGCCTGGTTCGACAAGGCCCAGGACAGCGACTTCATCAAGAAACTCACTTACGTGGACCTGCCTGGCGGTGCCAGCCAGCAGGACGTGTTGGCGCTGGCTTTGAAACTGGACAACCAGTTGCTGGAGGAAATTGAGGCCCTGGTCCCCCTGTGCCCCGGTCAGGAAAGCCGCCAGGTATTGGAAGGCACCCTCAAGCTGGCCCGCGAGGCCCAACACCAGTTTGTGCACCAAACCATGCGGATGCAGGACCTCTAGCCGGGGGCCCGGCCTTGTGTCAGACTCACCTGGTTAGACCAGTGGAGTCAAAAGGATGAAACCCATCAACAGGCTGGGTCGCATGGTGCGGCTCTGCAAAAAACTGCCCCAGGCTTGGCAGAGCGCGGCTCTGTCCAAGCTCTTCAACGGTGCCGTCAAATTCGCCGGTACCGCCGGTATTCGTATTCACCAGGCGGACTACCACCAGGCCGAGATGCGCCTTGGCAACAAGAAGAGGGTGCAGAACCATATCAAGGGCGTCCATGCCGCCGCCACTGCCCTGCTGGGCGAATCTGTGACCGGTTTGGTGTTCGGTCTTAATGTTCCCGACGATAAATTGCCGCTATTAAAGGCCATGGACGTGAACTACGTGCGCCGGGCCCAGGGCAGCCTCAAGGCCGTTGCCAGCCTGAGCGAGGAGCAGATAGTCCAGATCCGCAGCGCCGAGAAGGGTGAAGTGGAAGTGGCGGTAGTGATCACCGACGAAGCCGGGGAAGAACCGGTCCAGGCCCGCTATCTTTGGGCCTGGGTTCCCAAAAAGCGTTAATTCATCCAGAGTTAAAGGGACATTCAGCAAGCTGTCCCCAGGAGGAGCGGCATGCAAAAATCGATATTGGGACTCCTGTCCCTGCTGTTACTGGCCGGTTGTGCCCAGTTGGGTGTAACAGGTACCCGGCCACCGGAGCGGCCACCGGTGGAAGAGCCCCAAGAACAACCCCAGGACGACGCCTTGGCCCAATCTCTGGCGTCCCTGGCAGCAACCCTGCCGGACGGGGACATTGCCGTGGTGCGGGTAGCTAACTATTCCAGCCAGCGTCTGGACACTGCCGGCATGACGGCGCGCATCCTTGGGGAGTTGTCACAGCAGGGTAGGGACGTGGCGGATCTGTCCGCCAGGGCCGATGCCTTCGATCTGCTGTCAGCCCGCCAGGCCGGCCGCGAAGGGGGCCACCAATACCTGCTGTATGGCCAGATCCGCGAAAGCGGTGACAGCCTGCGCCTGAGGGTAATGGCCCTAGCCAATGGCATTATCGTCTGGAGCCGGGAACTGCCGGTGCCCCGCTAACGCCGCCGTTAGGCCGAGTCCGGCAAGCCTTTTTGCACAGCCCGCACCAAGCGGGCTTTTTGCTGGCCGCTTTTGCCGGCCGGCTGCCCCTGGGCTTTTTGTCTTTGCTGGCCAAGGGCCCACTGGGCATGTTCGGCCACCAGAGGCGACAGCTGGGGCAGCTTGTGCTCCAAAGCTTCGATCACTGCCTGGCTATGGGGTGCATTACCCAGGGCCACGGCAATGTTGCGCTGCCAGGACTCAAAGCCGATGCGCCTGATGGGGGAGCCTTCGGTGATCTTTAAAAAGCGTGCCTCGTCCCATTGCCACAGGTCCAGCAGCTGCGGGCCATGCAGGGCGCTGCGGGGGGCAAAGTCCGGCTCAACGCTCAAATGGGCAAAGCGGTTCCAGGGGCAGATCAGCTGGCAGTCGTCACAGCCGTAGATGCGGTTGCCGATCAGGGGACGCAGTGGTTCGGGAATGGCGCCCTTGAGTTCGATGGTCAGGTAGGAAATACAGCGCCTGGCGTCCACCACATAGGGCTCCACTATGGCCTGGGTGGGGCAGATGGTCATACAGGCCACGCATTTACCGCATTTGTCGGCATCGGCAGGGGGGTCTTTGGGCAGGGGCAAGTCCACCAGCAGCTCACCCAAAAAGAAAAAGGAACCACCCTGGGGGTTGATCAGCAGGCTGTGCTTGCCGACCCAGCCAAGGCCTGCCTTGGCGGCCAGGGGCCTTTCCAGTACCGGCGCCGAGTCCACAAAAGGGCGGAACTGGTAGTCGCCACAGGCCTGTTGGATACGCTCCCCCAGTTTCTTAAGGCGATTGCGCAGCAGCTTGTGGTAATCACGACCCAGGGCATAGCGGGACACATAGCCTTTATTGCCGTCCCCGAGGATCTCCCCAAAGCGGGCCTTGGGCGGCAGATAGTCCATGCGGGCGCTGATCACCCTCAGGGTGCCCGGTAGCAGCTCGGTGGGCCTGGCCCTCAACATACCGTAGCGGGCCATGTAGTCCATGTCGCCGTGGTGGCCGGCATCCAGCCAGGCCTGCAGGGCCGCTTCATGACTTGTCAGATCGGTGTCGGTGATCCCTACCTGCTGGAAACCCAGCTCCTGGCCCCAGCCCTTAATATCATCGGCAAGTTGTTGGTAATCGATCACGTTCAGCCCCTCTGGCAATGGGCCGCAGGGTAGCATATTCGCGCCTGGCTCCGTAGGCGCGGGGCGCCGGCCTTGTTAAGCTCAATAAAACACCAGGGAGGATGCCCTTATGTTGACACCCCTGCTGGCGGCTTTGCCGCAACCCTTGCCCCAGACCGACACTTTGAAAAAGTACGAAGTGCAATTGGCTCAGGAGCAGGGGCTTGGCCTTTATCAACTGATGGAAAGGGCCGGTAGTGCCGCTTTTCAACTGCTTCGTCAATTATGGCCCGATGCCAGGCGGCTGCTGGTACTGGCAGGTACCGGCAACAATGGCGGCGACGCCTACGTACTGGCCAGGCTGGCCAAGGCCCAAGGGTTGGCGGTGACCTTGGTGGCCAGCGGCCAAAGCAAGGCTGAGGAAGCGCAACGCGCCTCTCAGGCCTGGCAACAGGCTGGGGGCCAAGTGCACTTCAGCCTGCCTCAGCCTCTGGATGCCGACCTGGTGGTAGATGGGCTCTTGGGCATGGGCCTTGGCAGTCCGGTGAGGGGCTCCTTGGTGCCTTTGCAGGCTTTTTTGGGGCAGACCTCCCTACCCATTCTCGCTTTGGATATACCTTCCGGGCTTGGCAGCGACACCGGCCATTGGTGGGGCCAGCCCTTCCAGGCCGCCGCCTTGGTGACCTTTATCGTGCCCAAGATAGGACTGCTGACCGGCCAGGGCCGAGGAGCCTGGCAGCAAGCCTGGCTGGCGCCCCTTGCTGACCGTGGCCCCCTGGACAATTGCTGCCTTGGATTGGACTTTGCCGCCCTTAAAGGACTGTTGCCCCGGCGTTCTGCCACGGCCCACAAGGGCCAGAGTGGACGGCTGCTGCTGGTGGGAGGCAACAGGGGCATGAGTGGTGCCATCCGTATGGCTGGCGAGGCGGCCCTTCGTAGCGGTGCCGGCCTGGTCAGCGTCCAGACCCACCCGGACAGCGCTGTTGCAGTGAGCATAGGGCGGCCCGAACTGATGGTCAGGGGCGAGCGCCACTGGCAGGTACCGGCTATTTCGCAGGCGCTGGTACTGGGTCCTGGCCTTGGCCAGGACGGCTGGGCCAGGCAGATGCTGGACAAGGGCCTGGCCCAGCCTGGCCCCAAGGTGCTGGACGCCGATGCCCTGAACCTGCTGGCCCTGTCGCCACACCCTGTGCCTGATGCGGTACTGACTCCACACCCGGGAGAAGCAGCCCGGCTGCTGGGTATGTCAGTTGCAGAAGTGGAAGCTGACCGGCCGGCAGCGGCCCTGGCGTTGGCCCGGCGCTACCAGGGAGTGGCCGTGCTCAAAGGGGCCGGTACCCTGGTGGCCGAGGGCGACCGGCTTTGGCTGCTGGCGGTAGGCGGCCCAGCCATGGCCACGGGGGGTATGGGCGACCTGCTTTCTGGTATCATTGGCGCCCTTTTGGCGCAGGGCCTTGGCCCTCGGCAGGCGGCACTGCTGGGGGTGGCGCTGCACGGCGAGGCAGGGGAGCGGGCAGGGCTGGAAGGCCCGGTCGGTACCCTGGCCAGCGATCTCTTTCCCTGGATACGGACTCTGATCAATGCGTGAGTGTGAACTGAAAGACGAAGAGGCCACTGTGGCCCTGGGCCAGGCCCTGGCCAGGGCTTTGGAAAGCGGCACTGTGGTGCACTTGTTGGGGGATCTGGGTGCCGGTAAGACGACCCTCAGCCGTGGCCTTATCCAGGGGCTGGGTCATTCAGGTCGCGTCAAGAGTCCCACCTATACCCTTGTCGAACCTTACGAACTCCCGGGTGTCAAAGTCTATCATTTTGATCTCTATCGCCTTTGTGACCCTGAAGAGCTTGAATTCATGGGCGTGCGTGATTACTTTGGCAAAGATTGCATTTGTCTAATTGAGTGGCCGCAAAAAGGCGAGGGGATACTGCCAGAACCGGATTTGGAACTGGCCCTGCAATACCGTCCAGAGGGGCGGCATGCGGTGTTGACACCCCACACTGACAAGGGCGCCGAGGCCCTCAAGAGGTTGTCCTTTACATGACCAAATGGCTATCCGGGTTCCTATTATGGCTGTGCTGTTGGCCTCTTTTTGCCAACAGCCTGGACGACGTGCGGGTTTGGCCGTCGGACGACAAGACCCGGGTAGTGCTGGATCTGGCCGAAGCGCCGGACTTTTCCTACTTTCTGCTGAAAAGCCCAGAGCGGCTGGTGGTGGATATCTACAAGACCGGCCAGAAGGTCAAGCTGCCCCTCAAGGTCGACGACTCGCCGCTGATCAGCAAGGTGCGCAATTCCACCCCCAAGGACAAAGGCAGCATCCGCCTGGTCCTTGAGCTGAAGCAAGCCACCAAAGCCAGCCTCTTTGCCCTGGCCCCAGCCGAAGGCAACGGCCATCGCCTGGTGATTGACCTTGGTGGAGACGGCCCCACCGGCAGCCCCAAGGGCAGCAGCCAGGCCAGCCCGTCGGTGAAGCCGCCGGCCCCGGTACCGGTCAAGGCCCCGGCACAGGGTCGCGACATAGTGGTGGCCATCGATCCGGGCCATGGCGGCCATGACCCGGGTTCCATAGGCCGCCATAAGACTTATGAAAAGCATGTCACCCTGGCCATCGCCAAGAAGCTGCAGGCCGACATCAACAAGGTGCCGGGGATGAGTGCGGTGCTGACCCGCAGCACCGACACCTTTATCGAAGTGATGGACAGGGCCGACATCGCCCGCCAGAAGAAAGCCGACATCCTGGTGTCTATCCATGCCGACTCGGTCAATTCCGCCCAGCCCAGGGGGGCGTCGGTGTGGGTGCTGAACAACAGCCGCGCCAAGCGGGTGATCGGTAAATGGGTGGACGAGAAAGACCGCCACTCCGAACTCTTGGGTGGCGCCGCCGAGGTTTTGGAAGACACCAAACAGGAGCAATACCTGGCCCAGGCGCTGTTGGACATGTCTATGGACCACAGCCGCTCCGTGGGCCAGGGCATCGGCTCTACCATCCTCAAGGAACTGGGCAAGGTTACCAAGCTCCACAAGAACCGGCCCCAGCCCAACAGCCTGGGGGTGCTGACCGCCCCCGACATTCCCTCTGTACTGGTGGAAACCGGCTTTATTTCCAATCCGGAAGAAGAAAAGCTGCTGGCCAACGGCTGGCACCAGGGGCGCCTGGCTGGCGCCCTGGCCCAGGCTTTGAAAGAGTACTTCACCGCCTGGCCACCCCAGGGCACCCTCTTTGCCCAGCAGGGCAGCAAAAGGGTGCATCTGGTCAGCCGGGGCGAATCCCTGTCGGTGTTGGCCTCCCGCTATGGCACCACGGTATCGGCCATTCGCCATGCCAACAGCCTCAAATCCGATGTACTCTGGGTTGGCCAGAAACTCACTATCCCGTCCAACTGATGCCCATTCGTATCTTGCCAGCCAGGCTGGCCAACCAGATCGCCGCCGGTGAGGTGGTGGAACGTCCCGCCTCCGTTGTCAAGGAGCTGGTGGAAAACAGCATCGATGCCGGTGCCAACCGTATCGAAGTGGACATCGAGAAAGGCGGCCACCGCCTGATCCGGGTCCGCGACAACGGCGGCGGCATTGCCAAGGAAGAACTGACCCTGGCCTTAAGCCGCCACGCCACCTCCAAAATTGCCAGCCTCGACGATTTGGAAGCCATCATGTCCCTGGGCTTTCGCGGCGAAGCCCTGGCGTCGGTGTCGTCGGTGTCCAGGCTGACCCTGAGTTCCCGCACCGAAGGCGCCAGCGAAGCCTGGGCCGCCCAGGCCGAGGGCCGGGACATGGAGGTCAAACTCAGCCCTGTGGCCCACCCGGTAGGTACCACGGTGGAGGTGCACGACCTTTTCTTCAATACCCCGGCGCGGCGCAAGTTCCTCAAGGCCGAGAAGACCGAGTTCGCCCATATTGACGAGCTGGTGCGCCGAATTGCCCTGAGTCGCATGGACGTGGCCTTGGTGCTGCGCCACAACGGCAAAGTGATGCGCCAATACCCGGCCCTGCGGGGCGACAACCTGGATGCCCGCCTGGGCGCCGTGTGCGGCCAGGATTTTTGCCGCCACCTCTTGGCGCTGGACAACCAGCATCAAGCCTTGCGGCTGTGGGGCTGGGTCAGCGAAGCGCCCCGCAACCACCCTGACTTGCAGTATTGCTACGTCAACGGCCGCATGATGAAGGACAAGCTCATCAACCACGCGGTGCGCGAAGCCTTCGGTGGCCGCCTGGCCGAGGGGCAGCACGGTGCCTATGTGCTGTACCTTGAGTTGCCCGCCAACCAGGTGGATGTCAACGTCCACCCGGCCAAGCACGAAGTGCGCTTCCACGACGCCCGCCTGGTTCACGACTTCATCGCCAGGGCCCTGGCCGACGCACTGGCTCAATCCGGCCTCGGCGAAGAGCCCGCTCCGATTATCGACGCCCCCAGGCCGAAAAGTGCCCCGGCGCCCTGGTCGGCCCCGGCGATGGCGCGCCCGGCCAGCCCCAGGGCCACAGGGCAATACAGCCCAAGCCCGGCTCCCAGCCGGCAACAGGTCAGCGAAGCCCTGGACGCCTTTGCCCGCTGGCAACCTGTGCCGGCGGCTGAACGGCCGATTGCTGAACCCAGCCAACCTCTGCACCTGGAAGCCGGCCGCTGGTTGTTGCTGAGCCACAAAGGGCGGTTGGTGGCGGTGGACCTGCAGCCCCTGGCCGCCAGGGCCGCCATCGCCCAGTTGCAAAAAGGTGCTGCTGCCCAGCCCCTGCTGTTACCGGTAAACCTGCCGCTGGAGCCATCGCAGCTGGCGGCGGCGACCCAGTATCAGGCGCAGTTGGCGGCTTGGGGCCTGGATCTGCACCAGGCTAGCCCTGGGCGATTGCTGGTCAGGGCGGTGCCCGCCCCTCTTAGGGACCTGGATGTGGCCCAGTGGTTGCCTCCTTGGCTCGGTGCCTTGGATAAAGACCCCTGGGACGCCCTGGAAGAGGCCTTGTTGGCCCTGCCCAGACGGTTTCGCTGGCAACAGGCCCTGGCTCTCTGGCAGGATCTGCCCCCCGACGCCCAGGAGCAAGCCGCCCGGGTGTTGGATCTGCAACCTTTGCTGGAGAGCCATTGATGACCCTGCCTGTGGTGTTCTTGATGGGGCCCACCGCCTCGGGTAAGACCGATCTGGCCATGGGCCTCTTTGACCAGCGGCCCTGTGAGTTGATCAGTGTCGATTCTGCCCTTATCTACAAGGGCATGGACATCGGCACCGCCAAGCCCAGCCAGGCCGAGTTGACCCGTTATCCCCATCATTTGGTGGACATCCTGGACCCGGCCGAGAGTTATTCGGCGGCGGATTTTGTCGACGACGTACTGCCCCTTATCGATGCCGCCCTGGCCAAGGGCCAGCTACCGGTGCTGGTGGGGGGCACCATGCTGTATTTCAAGGCGCTGCTCGAAGGGCTGTCGCCCCTGCCCAAGGCCGACGCGGCAGTAAGGGCCCAGATAGAAGCCGAAGCGGCCGCCCAGGGCTGGGAGGCCCTGCACCGGCAATTGGCCCATATCGATCCTCAGGCGGCGGCCCGCATCCATGTCAACGACCCCCAGCGCCTGAGCCGCGCCCTGGAGGTCTACCGACTGACGGGGCAAAGCCTCACTGCTTTGCAAGCCCAAGCGGGTGCGCCATTCACCTATCCGACAGTTCAGGTCGCTATTATGCCGGCAGACCGTGTTTTGCTCAGGCAGCGTATCCGGCTGCGTTTTGAGCAGATGATGGCGAACGGCTTTCTGGATGAAGTGCGCGCCTTGCATCAGCGACAGGATCTGCACACTGAGCTGCCCTCGGTCCGATGTGTCGGTTATCGCCAGCTTTGGGCCTATCTCGACGGCGAGTGCAGCCTGGATGAAGCGGTGGAAAAAGCGATTATCGCTACCGGCCAACTGGCCAAACGGCAAAGTACGTGGCTAAATGGCTGGAAATGGCCGTTGCTGCGGCTGGAAACGGGACGTTCCGATAATCTGGACACGCTTCTTTGTGAACTAGATCCCTCTTGAATGATGGTTCATACTAGGGTTCTGACGCGGTCTAATCGTTTGAAATAACTACCCTAATCACAACAAGGAATTTCAACATGGCTAAGGGGCAATCTTTGCAGGATCCTTTCCTGAACGCACTGCGCAAGGAGCGCGTACCAGTGTCCATTTACCTGGTTAACGGCATCAAATTGCAGGGACAAATCGAATCTTTCGACCAATTCGTTGTTTTGCTCAAAAACACCGTGAGTCAGATGGTTTACAAACATGCGATCTCCACTGTGGTACCGGCGCGCCCCGTGTCCATGCAGCAGTATTCTGCTGGTACCAACGCCAATGGCGGCAGTGAAGAGAACGCCTAACCCCGAGTGAGGTTATCCAAGCTTGTTTGACCGTTATGAAGCAGGCGAACAGGCTGTCCTTGTTCACGTGGACTTTGCCGCCGAGTCAGACCGGGAAGATCTGGACGAGCTGAAAATGCTCGTTGACTCGGCGGGCGTGACCACCCTGGCTGTCGTCACCACCCGTCGCAACGCCCCCCATCCCAAGTTCTATATCGGTACCGGCAAGGCTGAAGAAGTGGCCGAGACGGTGCAGGCCCTTGGCGCCGAAGTGGTGATTTTCAACCATGCCCTGAGTCCCGCACAAGAGCGGAACCTGGAAAGGTTGTTCCAATGCCGTGTGCTGGACAGAACCACCCTGATCCTCGACATTTTTGCCCAGCGGGCCCGTACCCACGAAGGTAAGCTGCAGGTGGAGCTGGCTCAGCTCAAGCACCTGTCCACGCGCCTGGTCAGGGGATGGACCCACTTGGAGCGCCAAAAAGGCGGTATTGGTCTGCGCGGCCCGGGTGAAACCCAGCTGGAAACGGACCGCCGCCTGTTGCGCGATCGCATCACCCATATTCAAAAGCGCCTGGAGAAGGTGGCCAAACAGCGGGAGCAGGGCCGTCGTGCCCGCAGCCGCCGCGAAGTGCCGACCCTGTCCCTGGTGGGTTATACCAACGCCGGTAAGTCGACCTTGTTCAACGCCCTGACCAGCGCCGACGTCTACGCCGCCGATCAGCTTTTTGCCACCCTGGATCCGACCCTGCGCAAGGTGCAGTTGGCTGACGTGGGCCCGGTGATCTTGGCCGACACCGTCGGCTTTATCCGCCATCTACCCCACGATCTGGTGGCGGCCTTCAAGGCCACCTTGGAAGAGACCCGCGAAGCCAGCCTGCTGCTGCACGTGGTGGATGCCGCCGACGAGAGGGCCGCCGACAACACCTTGCAGGTCAAGCACGTGCTCAAGGAAATCGAGGCCGATGAAGTGCCGGTGCTGATGGTCTACAACAAGCTCGATAAACTGGACGATGTGGCGCCCCGTATCGACAGGAGCGACGACGGCACGCCGGTGGCGGTGTGGTTGTCGGCCCAAAAACACCAGGGGCTGGAGCTGCTGCTTCAGGCCTTGAGCGAGCGGGTGTCAGAAGAGGTGTTCTGCGCCACGCTGTGCCTGCCGCCGTCCCAAGGCAAACTCAGGGCGGAACTTTTTGCACTCCAGGCGGTAACCGAGGAACGTATCGACGACCAGGGCCAGTGGCTGCTCAAGGTCAGGATGCCGGATATCGACTGGCAAAGGCTCAACAAGCAGGGACAGGGCGCAGCGCTGCGCTTTATCGTCTCTGACCCTGCTGATAAAGTGCTTCAGTAAGAAAATCGACGGGAGAAGACAATGGCTTGGAATGAGCCGGGTAATAACAAGGATAAGGATCCCTGGGGTAAGCCCCGAGGCAACGACCAGGGGCCTCCTGACTTCGACGAAATGATGAAGAAGCTGGGGTCCCGCATGGGCGGAGTCTTCGGCAGCGGCCCGGGTAAGGGTGTTTCCTTCTCTGGGCTGGCGTTGATCCTGGTGCTGGTGGCGGCGGTGTGGGGGCTATCTGGCTTCTATACCATCAAAAACGCCGAGCAAGGGGTTGTGCTGCATTTCGGTAGTTACAAGGAAACCGTGGCCTCTGGCCTGCACTGGAAACCCACCTTTATCGATAAGGTCTACCCCGTCGATGTTGGCCAAACCCGTTCCATTCCGGCGTCAGGCTTTATGCTGACCAAGGATGAGAACATGGTGAACGTCGCCATCGAGGTCCAGTACCGCATCGCCAACCCCTACAAGTTCCTGTTCAGCGCCACCGACGCCGTGGACTCTCTGACCCAGGCCATCGATGCGTCCCTGCGTTATGTCATCGGCCATAACACCATGGAAGACGCCCGTTCCACCGACCGTAAGAAGGTCAGGAACGAGACCCGTACCCTGCTGGAACAGACCATTGCCCAGTACGACCTGGGTGTGGAGATCACCGACGTCAACTTCCTGTCTGCTGCCGTGCCTGACGAAGTCAACGCCGCCTTCCAAGACGCCATTGCCGCCGAAGAAGACGAGAAGCGCTTCAAACGGGAAGCCACTGCGTACAGCAACAAAGTGGTACCGGTAGCCGAAGGTAAGGCCCTGCGTATCAAGCAGGAAGCCGAAGCCTACAAGGAACAGGTGGTGTTCAAGGCTCAGGGTGAAGTGGCCCGCTTTGAAAAGCTGCTGCCCGAGTACAAGGCCAACCCCGTGGTGACCCGTGACCGCCTCTACATCGAAACCATGGAAGAGGTGCTCAGCAACAGTTCCAAGGTGCTGGTGGACAGCGATGCCAACAACATGCTGTACCTGCCCCTGGACAAGATGCTGGAAAACCAGAAGGGTCGCAGCGCTCCTAACTACCAGAACGAGATCTACCAGATGCCGCAGCGCTCCACCGACAGCCTGTCGGACTTTGGCAACAGCGCCGCCGATCCCCGTGCTGTCGACCGCAGCGGCAACCGTACAGGGAGGAACTAAGACATGAACCGTATTTTGCTCATCGTCATCACTTTCCTGCTGCTGAT
This sequence comes from Gallaecimonas xiamenensis 3-C-1, assembly GCF_000299915.1. Classification (NCBI taxonomy): domain Bacteria; kingdom Pseudomonadati; phylum Pseudomonadota; class Gammaproteobacteria; order Enterobacterales; family Gallaecimonadaceae; genus Gallaecimonas; species Gallaecimonas xiamenensis. Next base: position 18,374 of record NZ_AMRI01000036.1, on the reverse strand, counting down.
CCTGGGCTATGCCTCGGTATTTGTGGTCAATGAAGGCCAAAACGCCTTGCTGTTGCGCTTTCAGAAGGTAACTAAGGGCGACGACGGCCAGGCCCTGGTTTACGAACCGGGCCTGCACTTCAAAGTGCCCCTGATTGACAGCGTCAGCCTGCTCGACGCTCGCCTGCAGAACCTCAAGTCCGATCAGCAGCGTTTCGTTGTTGATCAGCAAAAGGAACTGCTGGTGGACGCCTACGTGAAATGGCGTATCAAAGACTTCGAGACCTTCTACAACAACAACCAGCGCGGTAATTTCGCCCTGGCTGAGAGCCGCCTCCAGCCCAAGGTCTATAACGGCCTGCGCGACGAGTTCGGTAGCCGCAGCATTGCCGATATCGTTTCCGGCTCCCGCTCCGAATTGATGGCTCAGGCTCTGGCCCAGGTCAAGGAAGCGGCGATACCCCTGGGTATTGAAGTGGTGGACGTGCGGGTCAAGATGATCAACCTGCCTCCCAAGGTGTCCAACGCCATCTTCGAACAGATGCGCGCCGAGCGCCTGGGCCATGCCAACCTGTCCCGAGCCACCGGTAAGAAGGAAGCCGAGGACATGCGAGCCAATGCTGACGCCCGGGTAACAGTGGAATTGGCCAAGGCCGAGCAGCAGAGCCGTACCATCCGTGGTGAAGGGGATGCCATCGCCGCCAAGATCTACGCCAAGGCTTACGCCCAGGATCCGGAGTTCTTCAGCTTCCTGCGCAGCCTCGAAGCCTACAAGAAGAGCTTCAGCAGTAAAGACGATGTCATGGTGCTCAAACCAGACAGCGACTTCTTCCGCTACATGAAAGGCGCGGAAAAACAAAAATAATATCAAGCCCGGTTCGCCGGGCTTTCTTTTGGGGGAACCATGCTTAAGGGCCATTACCAAGGATTTTTGCGCCATCACCAGGGCCAGCAACATTACGCTTGCCATAGCCACCATTTCTGGCCTGACGTCACCCGGGATGCCCAACTGGCCTACTGGGATGACACAGCCAGGTGGGTGGACGACAAGTGGGGTCACTTTTTTACCGAGAAGGTGCCAAGGGTGCAAAGCCACCTGGCTCGCCTCTTGATGCTTCCTGACCCTGGCCAACTGGTCTTTGCCCCCAATACCCACGAGTTTGTGGTGCGGCTGCTGTCCTGCCTGCCTGCCGGGCGACCCTGGCGTATTCTCACCACCGACAGCGAATTTCACTCCTTCACCCGCCAGTGTCTGCGCCTGGAAGAAGCAGGCCTGGCCCAGGTGGTGCGGGTGCCTACCCAACCCTTTGCCGACTTCGAGGCGCGTTTTGCAGCCCAGGCCCAACAAGGGGGCTGGGATCTGGTGTTCTTCAGCCAGGTATTTTTCAACTCCGGTGTCGTGGCCGGGGATATCGACCGCTTGGTAGCGGCAGTAACGGACCCAGAGACCATGGTGGTGGTGGATGGCTATCACGGCTTTGGGGCCTTGCCTACCGATCTGTCGGCCATAGCCCACAGGGCCTTTTATCTGGCGGGCAGCTACAAGTATGCCCAGGGCGGGGAGGGCTGCTGCTTTATGGCGGTGCCACCGGGCTGCACCTTGCGACCCGTCAACACTGGTTGGTATGCCGAGTTTGGTGCCCTGCACCAAAGCCGCGAGGGGGCAGTCGCATATGCCGACAACGGCATGCGCTTTGCCGGTGCCACCTTCGATATGTCGGCCCTGTACCGGCTGCTGGCGGTCCTGGATTGGTGGCAACAGGACGGCATCAGCATCGAGGCTGTGCATCGGCACGTTCAGCAGTTGCAGCAGCGCTTTTTGGCCGAGTTGGATGCCGTGGCCAGCCCTCTGCTGCATCGGGGTCAGCTATTGGCACGGGATCTGGGCCTACATGGCCATTTCCTGACCTTCGTCCTACCCGATGCCGCCAGCACCGAGCGCCTAGCCGACTACCTGGCCAGCCAAGGGATCCTCACCGACTACCGTGGCGATCGGCTACGTTTTGGGTTTGCGCCTTATCATGAGCTAGAGGATATCGACCTCAAGGCATTGGCGAGCTTATGAGCGACACTTTTTGGCAACTGTTGGCACTTTGGTTGGTACTCGAAGGACTGGGGCCAGCCCTGATGCCACAGAAATGGCAGCAATTAATGGCGGATTTGTCTCAGCAAAAACCTAGGGTGATCAGGCAAATAGGGCTGGTAATGCTGGTGCTTGGAGGGCTGTTGGCCTGGCTGGTCAAACATTAGGCCTTAAACCCTTCCAATCTTTTCTGGTAGAATCTGTTTTTAAGCAGCGTTCCATAGAGAGACAATGGGCAAAAATGTTGTGGTCCTTGGCACCCAATGGGGTGACGAAGGCAAAGGCAAGGTAGTCGACCTTCTAACCGACAAAGCCGCTTATGTGGTCCGTTATCAAGGCGGTCACAACGCGGGTCACACTCTGGTCATACACGGTGAAAAAACCGTTCTGCACCTGATCCCCTCCGGTATCCTTCGTGAAAACGTGCAATGCCTCATCGGTAACGGTGTGGTGCTGGCGCCTGACGCCCTGATGCGCGAAATCACCATGCTGGAAGAAAAGGGTGTGCCGGTTAAAGAGCGCCTGAAGATCTCCGAGGCCTGTCCCCTTATCCTCCAGTACCACGTGGCCATCGACCAGGCCCGTGAGAAAGCCCGTGGCAACAAGGCCATCGGCACCACAGGCCGCGGCATTGGCCCTGCCTACGAGGACAAGGTGGCCCGCCGTGCCCTGCGCGTTGGCGATCTGTTCCACCCCGAGCGTTTCGCCGAGAAGCTCAAGGAAGTGCTGGACCACCACAACTTCATGCTGACCCAGTACTACAAGGTTGAGCCGGTCTCCTTCGAAGAGACCCTGAGCGAAGCCATGGCCATGGCCGAGTACCTCAAGGGCATGACCGTTGACGTGACCGACCTGCTGGATAAGGCCCGCAAAGCCGGTGAGCCCATCCTGTTCGAAGGCGCCCAAGGCACCTTGCTGGACGTGGACCACGGTACCTACCCCTACGTGACCTCTTCCAACACCACCGCCGGTGGTGTAGCGACTGGTTCCGGTTTCGGCCCCTGCCATCTGGATTACGTGCTGGGTATCGTCAAGGCTTACACCACCCGTGTTGGCGGCGGTCCTTTCCCCACCGAGCTGGACTGTGAAGTCGGCCACCACCTGGGTACCGTGGGCAAGGAATTTGGCGCCACTACCGGCCGTAAGCGCCGCACCGGCTGGTTCGATGCCGTTGTCATGCGCCGCGCCGTGCAGATCAACTCCATCACCGGCTTCTGCCTGACCAAGCTGGACGTACTGGACGGCCTCGAAACCGTCAAGATCTGCACCGGCTATAAGCTGCCCAGCGGCGAAGTTGTGGAAGTCTCTCCCCTGGCCGCCGAAGACTTCGACGGTATTGAGCTTATCTACGAAGAGATGCCGGGCTGGAGCGAGAGCACCGTTGGTGTGACCACAGTCGAAGGCCTGCCGGCCGCCGCCCAGGCCTACATCAAGCGTATCGAAGAGCTGACCGGTGTACCTATCGACATCATCAGCACCGGCCCTGACCGCATCGAAACCATGGTGCTGCGTCATCCCTTCGCCTAATAAGCCTTGGTCCTTAGAAAAAGCCGCCCTCAGGGGCGGCTTTTTTGTACTTATCAAAGTCTTGTATACACGACGAAGCGCACAAATTCGTCGGTGAACATCAAATGAGGCTACCTTGCCAGGAAGGACGGTGTTAACTTTGCGTTAACCTTGTGCAAACAATCTCGAACATAACGAGGGTGCAAGGTCAGGGAATGACAGAGGAAAACAAAATGAGAGACAAGACAAGTATCGCAAAGTTCGTCCAAATGGCGTTGCTGCTAGGCGCTGGCTCAGTAGCTAGCATGCCACTTTTGGCTGCTGAAGATGAGGTAGCCCAAGAAGACAAGAAAGTTGAGCGTATTGAAGTTACAGGTTCGCGTATTGCGCGGACTGATATAGAGGGTGCTTCTCCGGTAGTCGTGATCTCTGCATCGGAGATCGCTGAGCGAGGCTTCACTTCCACCTTTTCAGTTCTAGAATCCCTCACTCAGGCTACGGGTTCGCAGCAAGGTGAACAATATACTAACTCCTTTACCCCTGCGGCCCAGGATATCAACCTGCGGGGCCTTGGCCCTGGGCGCACTTTGGTATTGCTGAATGGTCGCCGTGTAGCAGACTACCCTTTGCCTTATAACTCCCAGAGCAACTTCTTCAACTGGTCAACAATACCGTTGGCGGCTGTAGAGCGTATTGAGATCCAAACTGATGGTGCATCGGCGATATACGGTTCTGACGCTATTGCTGGTGTTGTGAACGTCATCACCAAGAAGCAAGTTGATGATACGACCATTACCGGCACCTATGGCTACACCACAGAAGGGGCCGGTTATTCCAGAAAACTGCAGTTGGTCACTGGTTTTGATTTGGGTAAATCTAACTGGGTGGTTACTGCCGAGTGGAATGAGCAGGACCCTATCTATGGTAAGGATAGGGACTGGATGGATTCTTACGAGGATAATCCAGACCCCAATACCCGTTACCCTGCTCGTGCGATTTTGACCTACGACCTCTTCACCGGTAATTACGTCGCTCCCGATGATGAGCAGTGCTTTAATTCCGGAACCGGTTACGAGCTATCCTATCGACCAGGTAAAGGCCGTTATTGTGGTTATGACAGCAACGGTGAAGAAACCCTTCGTAGTTATCGAGAGAACAAGTCGGTATTTGTCTCTGGGCAATATGAAATAAATGACAGCATGTCGGCTTTCACCGACATCCTTTATTGGAAATCCAAGGTTTCACAACGGAACTTCCGTCTCTGGTGGGGTGATAACATCACTTACCTGGATGAAAATGATGAAGTGGTGGCCCAAGGTCTACAGCGTATTTTTTCTCCTGCGGAAACAGGCCCCCAAGAGGCTAACTTTGACGAAGACACACTGAATATCAGTGTGGGTCTGCGAGGTGTAATTGCAGACTACGATTGGGAAGTGGCCTATACCGACAGCACTTACAACACTGACAGTGGTCAAACACGCTTCAAAGAAGAAGCCATCAACGCTTACTACATGGACACGGTCAATCTGGGGCCTTACGGTTATCCTGGTCCAGGTGCCCATTCCATCTACGACTTTGTCTCTCCTGAAGACATGCGTGATCTCACCGGGCGTCAAAGCCAGAAAGGCGACTCCTATATGAGGCAGTTGTCGGCCAACTTGTCAGGTGATCTGCTAGAACTTCCGGCTGGTACCATGCAATTTGCTGTTTCAGCCGAGTACTCCAAGCAGGGATACGACATTGACCTGGATGAGCGCACCCTTAATAGTGAGGGACAGGGCTGGTGGGGCTTGACAGGTACCGAGGGTGGTGGTGACCGCAAACGGTATGCAGTTGGTCTTGAATTAGCAATACCGGTTTTCGAGGGTTTTGAACTTAACCCTGCTGTCCGTTATGACAAGTATGAGGATGATTCTTCTGTGGGCGGTCGTGCTACTAGCCAGCTGAAGTTCACCTATCGACCCATTCAACAGCTGATGGTACGTGGTGGTTGGTCTCAGACCTTCCGTGCCCCTGACATGCACTATCTGTTTGCGGCGCCGTCTGGATTCTACACTTCTGTTGAAGATACCTACCGTTGCGAATCAGATGCCAACTACGACTGTGATGGTGGTGAAAACCCCTTCGGGCAACGTGCAGGTAATATCAAACTCAAGGAAGAGACGGGTGATACATACTCTTTCGGGGTGGTATTTGAGCCTATCGAAAACTTGAGCTTCACCATTGATTACTTCCGAATTGAGTTGGAAGACGTCGTCAATGACGAAGATGCACAAACGCTGATGAACGATGAAGCAGATTGCCGTCTGGGTGACCGTGACATCAACTCTGCCTTCTGCCAGAACGTCTTGAGCAAGGTTGTCCGTGGTAACGCCTTGGATCCTGACGAACTGGAAGAGATTAAAGTTGGACCCATCAACCAGTCTGAGTTCCGGTTGGACGGCATTGATGTCAGTGGCCAGTACACCCTGATGACTGATATGGGGGACTTCAAATTCAAGCTTGGTTATTCCAATACCTTGAAGTACGAGGAGCGTATCTTCCCGACTGATCCAATGGAATCTATACGTTCAGCAAGCTATGACCCTCGTACCATAGTCAATGGTTCAATCGGTTGGAATAATGACGACTACGCGGTAACCCTATTCGTTCGTCGTTTGGGATCCATCCTGAACTATGACGAAGATGGTCGTATCGGTTCATGGACTACAGCCAACCTGACGGCTTCTATGAGGGTAAATGACAATGTTGGCCTAGGTTTGAATGTGAATAACCTGACTAACGAGCGTCCCCCTCAAGATGATACTTGGCCAAGCTGGCCTTATTTCTACCGAGGGCAATATAACGCTATCGGTCGTGAGGTTTTCGTCAACGCCACTGTTAGGTTCTAAGCGTCACACCAGCTAAAAGGCCACCGGAAGGTGGCCTTTTTTATAGCCAATCGAAGTCCACTTATCAAAGGCACCATTATTGAAGTAGAACAGCGCTCAATATTGCAGCTGCTGACAGCGCTGCACATCAGGTTGATCCTTAATATCTGGCGAAGTTGACTCTTTATGATGCAGTTTTCTTTTTTGGATATAGCTCCAAGCCCTGATAGGAGACCTCAAAGTCTGTTGTGATATGGATTAAGTTAAAGCTAGGGTGAGAATTAATATGAGCATGGTAGTTTAGTAATGTTCTTTAATTGAAATGGGATGTGCCATTGCAGAATGAAATTTATTCGAAAGGCTTGTCGTAAAGCATGATTTATTTTATTTGTTTATTTTAAAACCTGATGAAGACTACTGTTGACTAGAGCATCACACCCATATTTATATTAAATCCATGAATTGGGAGTGTGGGTGAAGTGATTTTATTAATCCGATGGAGAGTAAAGATTAATTGTTCGCAGCTGGTTTCAAGGCGTTTAGCTATCTCTATCCATTATCTGAGATGTTGCTCTCCAGCTGTTTCTTGTGAGTTGTACTGACTAACAAAATAGAATTATAAAAAAGCCGCTCAGGAGAGCGGCTTTTACCAATGTTTTCCTTAGAAACGGACTGTGGTACTGACGAATACTTCACGACCAACAGCATTGTAGTAGCTGCGATCAAAGTAAGGCCAGGCGGTCCAGTTTTTGTCTTCCGGCGGACGCTCGTCGAAGAGGTTATTGACGGTGATCCCCAGACCGACGTTATCAGTCAGCTCCATGCCCGCTGTCAAGTTGAACCTTGTCCAGCCGCTCAGTCGACCGTCTTCATCATAGTTCAGAGTAGAACCGGTACGGTCTGCATAGAGAGTTGCCTGGTACTTGTCGGTACTCCAGGTGACGGAACCGTTGACCTTGGAACGGGGGTCGTAACCGGAGCTACGAATAGAGGTCATGGGATCGTCAGGGAAGACCTGCTCTTCCAGCTTGGTAACGATGGTGTAACCGAGCTGGACGCTCAGATCGCCGTAGTCGGTGGTCCACTTGTACGAGGCGGAAGCGTCAAACCCAGACTGATTCTGCTTGGCTTGGTTGATGGGATAGGTACCCACCTCAACGATGTCCCCTGCGCTGCCACCACTACCGCCACGAATGACTTTGCTGAAGACAAATTGGCAGTAGGAGGAGTTGGGGTCACGTGACCCATCACGGCACTCCGCTTCATCATTGACCAGGCGTTGTGCTGAGATGTCGTAAACAACGTCTTCAAGCTCAATTTTATAGTAGTCGATGGTAAAGCTGAGGTTCTCGATGGGCTCGGCCACCAGACCCAGGCTGAAGTTTTGTCCCTTCTCTTCTTTCAGATCCAAGTTGCCTGAACGGTTACCTTGGATTTGGACAGTGTTTTCACAGGCAGCACTGCCTTCACCGTCTTGGTCACATTGGTAGGTGTCCACAACGTTGGTGTAAAAACCGCTGTCTTTGGCAAACAGATAGTGCATGTCAGGGGCACGGAAGGTTTGAGACCAACCACCACGGAACATCAGTTCGTCGATAGGGCGATAGGTGAACTTAATCTGGCTGGTAAAACGACCACCGACAGAAGAGCCATCGTCATATTTGTCATAACGAATAGCGGGGGATAGGTCAAAGCCTTCAAACACAGGCACCAAGAACTCTATGCCAGCAGCATAGCGGTCACGGTCGCCACCACCCTCAGTGCCTGTCAGGCCTGACCAACCAAAGCCATCTTTATTGAGGGTCCGCTCATCCAGGTCGATGCTGTAGTCCTGGCTGGAGTATTCCGCAGTAGCAGAAAACTGCACCATACCGGCCGGCAGCTCGAACAGGTCACCGCCAATGATACCGGTCAGCTGTTTCATAGACGAATCAGCATCTTGCTTTTGGGTGCCGGTTAGGCCTGCCAAAGTTTCTTGTGACAGCGGTGAAAAGATAGAGTTACGCACGCCGGAGCCGATGGCGCTGCCGATACCGTAATCCCTGTCGGTCAGGAAGTAGAGGTCGATCGCTTCTTCTTTAAAGCGACGGGTACGGCTTTTCAGATCATAACGGCTGTCGGTGTAGGAAACTTCCCAATCGTATTGACCTGCCAACACACCTTTCAAACCCAGGGTGACGTTGGTGGTAGTTTCATCACTGGTGTCAATGTTGGCGCCCAGTTCGCTACTGCTGAAGATACGTTGGTAACGACGTAACCCGCGAGTGTCATCGAAGGAGTAGCCACCCCAGAACAGCTTGGCGCCAGAATTCTCTACGGACGTATCGAAGTAGAGGATGTCTGTGAAGAGGCTGATGTTGTCAGTCAGATCCATTTCACCGTGGGCGTACAGGGAGAGGTTCTCACGATAGGCACGTAAGGATTCGTCACCCGTCAGATCGCCGCCACAATAGTCTGCGCGGCTGGGGCTGTAGGCCGCAACATAACCCGACTCGGAGTTGATACAGGCGTCAGGGCTGGGCAGTTCGCCTTTACCGAAGTTGGCGCCACCATTCCAGTCCATGTCGATGATCGCTAGGGATGGGTATCGGCTGCTGGGGTTCGGGTTATCCATATAGGAGTTGAGCCAGTCACGATCCTTACCGTAGATCGGCTTGTTCTCTTTATACTCGGCAGATACAACCCAGTTTGAAGAGCCCAATTCAAAGCCCGTTGTGGCTTGGAACTGTTTGGAGTCGCCACCACCATTGGTGGTGGTGCCGAATTGGGCACTGATAGTGGTTTCATCCACCTGATCTTTGGTGATGACGTTAACTACGCCAGCTATGGCGTCTGAGCCGTAAATGGCAGATGCACCATCGGTGAGAATTTCGACGCGCTTAACGGCGGCCAGTGGGATAGTTGACCAGTTAAAGAAGTTGCTTTGGCCGTTGAACGGCAGAGGGTAGTCAGCAACACGGCGTCCGTTCAACAGGACCAGAGTACGACCACCACCGAGCCCGCGGAGGTTAACGTCTTGGGCGGCAGGCGTGAAAGAGTTGGTGAACTGCTCACCTTGCTTGGAGCCTGTTGCTTGGGTCAGTGAATCCAAAACTTGAAATGTTGATGTGAAACCACGGCGAGAGATCTCGCTGGCATCGATCACAACAACCGGTGAAGCACCTTCGATGTCGGTCCGCTTGATACGGGACCCGGTGACTTCAATACGCTCAACTTTCTTGTCATCCTGTACAGAAGCTTCGTCATCAGCTGCGTATGCCATGTTTGACATGGCAGCACCTGCGCTCATCAACAGCGTCATTTGGACGAATTTTGCAATATTTTTCTTTTCTATCATTATGTTTTCCTCAGTCATTCCCTGAACTCACGCAACCGAATGTAAAATTGGTTTCGAGAGGTTATGTGGACGTTACCATTTGTGAAATTTTTTCCAAATGGTGTTTTCATCCTTTCACCTAAAGATCCTTGCGCTTCGTCCGATAACGGGAAGATTGAGGGGGATAGGCCATGAAATATCTGATTTCACTTATGTTCTTGGCGTTGCCTGTGATGGCGGCGGAAGAAGTGCAACCGGTACAGGTGTACGACCAGGACGAGTTGCTGGAGCTTATCGCCATCAACAAGCACCTAAGACGGGTGCTGGACGACGATTGCCAACTGGTGCAGGACATTGAGGCGCGTGCCGAGGTGGCCAAGGTGCCGGCCTATGAATTTACCTGGGGGGATATGCTGGCGCACGGTATCTGCGTGCCCACTAATGTGACCCTGGGGATCACCTATATCGAAAGGGCGGCCAACCAGGGCCTGCCGGAGGCCATGGAGCAACTTGGCCGCTACTATGCCACCGGCAAGTGGGTACAGACCGACATGCACAGGGCCATGACATTACTGCGCATGGCAACCCGCTCACACAATCTCAAGGCCACCTTGCGCTTTGCCGATCTGGCCAGCAAGGGCTACGGCATCCCCGAAGACAAGGAACTGGCGTTGACCGAACTGAAAAACGCCATCATTCCCGACAAGGGCAAATGGCAGCAGGCCCACCAGATGGTGGCGCGCCTGGAAAAGCAGCTGCCACCTTCCGTGGTTGCCCGCATTTCTCAGCGATAAAAACGCCCCATCCAGGTCAGGGCCGCCTTGATGGCCTGGGCTGGGGGGCGCCCCGGCAACGGCGACAGGTCACCGCTCAAGAGTTCGGTCTGCCCGGTAGGGTAGGCCACCACCATCTCGTTATTCCCTTTAAGCGCGTAGTTATAGTAGCTGCCCACCAACAGCCAGGGTCTGTCGCCTTGCCGTGACAGGGGCTGGCCCAGGCTGTAGTCCGTCAATGGCGCTTCTACATCGAAGAGATCCTGGGCCAGGGTCGGCACCAGGTCGAAGTGGCTGGTGCGGTAGCTCACCTCTCCCCCTTCCTTACCCGGCCAGTGGATCACCAGGGGCACCTTGACCTGGGCATCGGAATAATTGGAGCCGTGGCCCCAGTAGTTCTTGTGGTGATCGTTGAACTCTTCCCCGTGATCGGCGCTGATCACCACTATGGTGTTGTCCAGCAGCCCCTTGGCCTTGAGCTGCTCCAGCACTTTGCCCACCAGGCTGTCCACATAGCGCACTGCCGTGCGGTAGCGGTTGCGATATGGGGTTGGGTCGAAATCGTTGTTGAGCTTTATATGGTCTACCCGCTGCCAGTAAGGCTCTACCTTGGACTCAAAGTCGGGCGGAAAATCGTAGGCGTGCACGGCGTCAAAGAACAGGAAACCGAAAAAAGGCTGCTTTGGATCGCGCTGTTCGAGGAACTGGCCGAACTGCTCGACGCTGTTGCTGTCGCGGCGCCAGCGTTTTTCTTCCCCGGCCTGGGAATGGAGCGGGCTTATCCCGGAGAACACCGTCTTGTCAAAGGCGGGGCTGCGCAGGGTGGCCGACCCATAGATACCGAAGGCGTAATCGTTCTCCTTGAACCAGTCCATCAGCACCGGGCCTTGCTGGCTGCCGGCAAAGGCGCCCCAATAGGTTGCGGGTAGGCTGTAAAAAAGGGAGAAGATCCCGGCCTGGGTGGAGTTACCGCCGCTGTAATGGTTGAGGTAGCGCTTGGTGTCCGGGCTTTTGGCGAAGGTGCTGATATTGGGTGCCACCTGGGGATTAAGTTCATCTGCCCGCCAGGCGTCAACCAACAGATAAAGCACGTTAAGCTTTTGCTTGGGGTGGGCACTCAGTGGCGACAGGGGATAGCGCAGCGCCCCCTTTTGATGAAAATCCAGGGCCTGGGTCTCGGTGTGGGCCTTTGCCCAACCATGTTTGACCATAAAACGCTTGGCGGTCAGGGGCTGGTAGGCGGGTAGATTGCGGGTCAGCACCGTTATCCGGCTGTCGGCCCTGGCATCGGCCACGGCATGCCAAAGCTGGCTGGACAGGAAACACAGGGCCACCAGGGTCCAGGCCGGCCAACTGGGCCAGCGGGCACGGCTAAAATGCCAGAGACCAACGCAGATAAAGAGGCAACCCAGCATGGCGGCAATACCGGCCAGCCAGGTTAGCCAGGAAAAGCTGATGACTTCACCTGGCTCACTGAAAAAGAGATCGAAGACAAAAGGGCTGAGGTGGAAGCGATACTGTTCGAATACCTCAAGATCCACCCAGGCCAGGGCGCCGGCGCAGGCGCCCATCACCACTACCAGGGTTGCCCCCAAGCGCCTTGGCAAAAGGGCAAAAAGGCTTGAGGCCAGGGCTAAAAGTCCCAGCAAAAGGCCGTACCACCCCACCAGGGTCAGTACCAAGTAAAGTGCCGACAAGGGGGTCATCGGCGGCATAAAGGCGGAAAAACGCCAAAGCAGGGCTGCCAACGGCAGCAGGGCCAGCAACCAGAACCGGCTGACCCGAGACATAAACGGCATGTCTGAAAAACCAATGGGGAAAAACGGGGCATATTGTGCCCAACACCGGCTTCTATCCCCAAGGAATAAAGAGAAACACTATGTTACTAGTGGCGCCCGCGTATAATGGACGCAAACTCAGCAAGTGAGACCGCCATGCGCGACCCCATCAAGGACCCCTTTGCCGACCGAGAGGCAGAGCGTTACGACAACCCCATTCCCAGCCGCGAAGCCATCATGGAAGAGATGCGCCAGCTCGGCAAACCCCAAAGCCTCAGGGCCCTCATCCAGCATTTGGCCCTGGACGACGAAGACCAGCAAGAAGGTCTGCGCCGCCGCCTGCGCGCCATGGAGCGTGACGGCCAGCTGGTCTTTACCCGCCAAAAGGCCTATGCCCTGACCGAGCGTATGGACCTTATCAAGGGCCGGGTGCAAGGGCACCCGGACGGCTTTGGCTTCGTCAAGGTGGAAGGGGGCGAGGACCTGTACCTGTCCAACACCGAAATGTACAAGGCCTTCAGCGGCGATCTGGTACTGGCCCAGCCCATCAAGACCGACCGCCGTGGCCGTGTGGAAGGGCGTATAGTCCGGGTACTGGAAGCCCGCTCTTCACAGCTGGTTGGCCGTTATTTCCGTGACGACGGCATTGGCTATGTGGTGCCGGACGACAGGCGCATTGCCCAGGACATCCTGATCCCTGACGACGCCCGTGGCGGCGCCCGTGCCGGCCAGGTGGTGGTGCTGGAACTGACCCAGCGCCCCAGCACCCGCTTCAGCCCGGTGGGCAAAGTGGTGGAGATCCTCGGCGAGCACATGGCCCCCGGCATGGAGATCGAGATTGCCCTTCGCAACCACGACCTGCCCCATAGCTGGTCCGAGGAAGTCAAACAGGAAATCGCTGGCCTCACCGAAGAGGTCCGCGAAGAAGACAAGGCCGGCCGGGTAGACCTGCGCAGCCTGCCGCTGGTGACCATAGACGGTGAAGACGCCCGCGACTTTGACGACGCCGTATACTGCGAAGCCAAAAAATCCGGGGGCTGGCGCCTGTGGGTGGCCATTGCCGACGTCTCCCACTACGTGCGCCTGGGTACCGCCCTGGACAAGGAAGCCTACAACAGGGGTAACTCTGTGTACTTCCCGTCCCAGGTCATTCCCATGCTGCCGGAAGTGCTGTCCAACGGCCTGTGCTCCCTCAACCCAGAAGTAGACCGCCTCTGTATGGTCTGCGAGATGACGGTGTCCGATAAGGGCAACCTGTCCGGGGCCAAGTTCTACCCGGCGGTAATGCACTCCAAGGCCCGTCTCACCTACAACAAGGTGCAGGCCATGCTGGACGGCGACGAACAGCTGCGCAGCCAGTATGCGGCCGTGTTGCCCCACGTGGAGGAATTGCACAACCTGTTCGGGGCCCTGAAAGAGGCCCGCAGAGAGCGTGGCGCCATCGAGTTTGAAACCCAGGAAACCAAGTTCCTGTTCAACGCCGAGCGCAAGATTGAAAAGGTAGTGCCCCTGCACCGGGTGACGGCGCACATGATCATCGAAGAGTGCATGATCCTCGCCAACGTTGCCTCCGCCAAGTTCGTGCAAAAGCACAAGGTGCCTTGCCTGTACCGGGTGCATGACCTGCCGGACGAAGAGAAGATCTCCAATTTCCACCAGTTCCTGGGAGAATTGGGCCTGAGCATGGGGGGCGGCCTGGAACCCGAACCCAAGGACTTCACCAAGCTGCTGGAAAAACTTGGTGACAGGCCCGATGCCGAACTGATCCAGACCATGCTGCTGCGCTCCATGAAGCAGGCGATCTACGAGTCCGACTGCCGTGGCCACTTTGGCCTGGCCTTGCAGGCTTACTCCCACTTCACCTCGCCCATTCGCCGCTACCCCGACCTTATCCTGCACCGGGCCATCAAGGCGGTGCTGGCCAAGCAGGGCCAGGCCGAGGTCGGCGCCGAAGGCGGCTTTGTCTACAGCGAAGACAAGATGGACGCCATGGGCGAGCACTGCTCCATGACCGAGCGCCGCGCCGACGACGCCACCCGTGAAGTGTCCGACTGGCTCAAGTGCGAATACATGCAGGACCATGTGGGGGACGTCTTCACCGGGGTTATCTCCTCTGCCACCAGTTTCGGCCTCTTTATACGTTTGGACGATCTGTTGATCGAAGGCCTGCTGCATGTCACTAGCCTGGAAAATGACTACTACCACTTCGACGCGACCCAGCAAGCCCTGGTGGGTGAGCGCGCCGGCAAACGCTACCGCCTGGGCGATCGCATCGAGGTACGGGTCGCTGCTGTGAACCTGGATTCGCGCAAAATCGACCTGGTGCTGGGCACTGAAAGCCGCAGCCGCAAGCCCTCGGTCCGCGACGGCCTCAAGAGTGGCAAGCTGGTGAAAAAGGGCGACAAGAAAGATGTTGCCAAGGTCCTGGCCGACAACTTTGCCGATAAGAAAGGCAGGAAGAAGAAATCCCATCCGCCCAAGGGCGGTAAGCCCCGTAAGAAGAAGTAAGAGGCAACATGAGTCAGGATTGGATCTTCGGTATCCATGCCATCGACGGGGCCATCCGTCGCCAACCGGAAAGCCTGGTCAAACTCTGGGTTGCCCGGGAACGCCAGGACCAGCGCCTGGCCGAGGTGATTGCCGACGCCCAAGCCATGGGACTGGCCATCGAATGGGTCTCTAAAAAGACCCTGGATGACAAGTCCAAAGGGGCAGTGCACCAAGGGGTAATGGCACAGATCAAGGCGGCCAAGGCCCTGAATGAAAACAAGCTGGACGAGATCTTGGAAAAGGCCCAGCAGCCTTTGCTGCTGGTGCTGGATGGCGTCACCGATCCCCACAACCTGGGGGCCTGCCTGCGCACCGCCGATGCTGCCGGCGCCACCGCCGTTATCGTGCCCAAGAACAACTCGGCCAGCCTAAACGCCACAGTGCGTAAAGTGGCCTGTGGCGCCGCAGAAACCATGCCCCTGGTGGAAGTAACCAACCTGGCCAGGACCTTGAGGGCCCTCAAGGACAAGGGCATCTGGGTAGTGGGTACTGCTGGCGAGACCGACAAAGAGCTGTTCGGTGTCCAGCTCACCGGCCCCTTGGCCATCGTCATGGGCGCCGAGGGTAAGGGCCTTAGGCGCCTGACCCGTGAACACTGCGACGAACTGGTGGCCATTCCCATGGCCGGGCTGGTGTCCAGCCTGAACGTGTCAGTGGCAACCGGCGTCTGCCTGTTCGAGGTGGTGCGCCAGCGTCAGAAGGTATAAAGCAGGTTGAGGGTGGACTGGGTGTCGTAGTTGGACTTATCCGGGTCCACCACTTCGGTGTAGCGGTAGTAAAAGCCCAGCTTCAGGGCCAGGTCACCCCACAATTGGTTGGTAAAGGACGCATCCAGCATGCCGATGGTGTTCTCGTTACCGGCTTCCAACTCAATACCGGCGTTGAAGCGGGTTCGCTCGTGGATACGCCGTTCGTATTTCAGTACCGAGCGCACAATGGCTTCGCGATTGTCGCTGTCTTCGCTTTCATCCGGCACTTCCTGCAAACGGTAACCAGGCCCTATCTCGAATTTCAGGGACGTAAAGCGCTTGCTGATAAGGTTGGTACCTATACCCGAGGCGACGGTGGTTTCCGATTGGTAGGAACCAAAGCGGTCAAATAATTGGGAACCGCGCAGAAAGAGATAATAGTTGGGCCAGAACTTGCCGTCGGACTGCAGCTCAAGCTTGTAGCGTTCGGCGCTGGTGGTTTCACCGTCCCGGGAGAAGTTGGAAGTAAAGGTGGCCTCCTGGTGGGTACGGTCGGTATCCAGGGCCACTTTGAGCCGGCTGTTGTAGGTTTCCACTTCGGTGTTACCCCGGGTTGAGGACAGGCCCACTTCGGCTTCTGCCGCCCAGCGGTATTCCTGTTCGGACTTCCCATAATAGGGGGGCACCAGGGCCCAGACGGGCAGGGTGGCGACCAACAACAACAGGCACAGCAAACGCATTCGTCTTCCTCCTTATGAAGCGGCATTGTAGCCCGCGTCGGGCCTTAAAATCTGCCTTGTCTGTCGCATTCTCTTTCTGTACACTTTGCGCCCTTATATCAGTCGTTGTTTGTTTCTCCTTGCCTCCCCACCGGTCCACGACTGAGCCGGCTTGTGAGGCTACTAACCCGTAAGGAGCAATCATGCGTCATTACGAAATCGTGATCATGGTTCACCCTGATCAAAGCGAGCAGGTTCCGGGCATGATCGAGCGCTACACTGGTGCCGTTAAAAACGGTGGTGGTGAAGTAACTCGCCTGGAAGACTGGGGCCGCCGTCAACTGGCTTACCCGATCAACAAGCTGCACAAAGCCCACTATGTTCTGCTGAACGTAGAGACCACTCAAGAAGTGGTTGACGAGCTGGAAAGCACTTTCCGCTTCAACGACGCCATCCTGCGTCACGCCATCCTGCGTACCAAGCACGCTGTGACCGAAGCTTCTCCCATGGCCAAAGCCAAGGAAGAGCGTCGTGAGCGTCGCGACGATCGCGAAGAGAGCGTTGAAGCCGAAGAGGCCAGCGCCGAGTAAGGCAAGTGCAACGTAACCGGGTGCAGATAGACGGGCACCTTGCCAAAGCGCCTAGGCGCAGCAAGAGCCCGGCCGGGATCCCCCACTGCCAGTTCTGGTTGGAGCATGTCTCCACGCAGAACGAGGCCAATATGGCCAGGCAGGCCAGACTGCGCATAGCCGTAGTGGCCAGTGGGACAGAACTGGATCCGCTAACCCGGGAACTACAGATGGGTTCTGCCGTAACCGTGACCGGTTTTCTGGTCAGCCATATGGGCCGAGACGGCCTGGCAAAAACGGTACTGCATGCCCAGCACATCGAATTGTTGAATTAGGAGATAAGCCCCATGGCCCGTTTCTTCCGTCGTCGCAAGTTCTGCCGTTTCACTGCAGAAGGCGTCACTGAAATCGATTACAAAGACATCGCAACTCTGAAGAACTACATCACCGAGAGCGGCAAGATCGTCCCCAGCCGTATCACCGGTACCAGCGCCAAGTATCAGCGCCAGCTGGCCCGTGCTATCAAGCGCGCCCGCTACCTGGCTCTGCTGCCTTACACCGACCTGCACAAGTAAGGTCCGTCCTGGGAAAGAGTTGAGAGGAATCGTCAATGAACGTCATTCTGTTGGACAAGATCGCTAACCTGGGCAGCCTGGGTGATCACGTCAAAGTTAAAGCTGGTTACGCTCGTAACTTCCTGATCCCGCAGGGTAAAGCTGTTATGGCTACCCGCGACAACATCGCTCATTTCGAAGCTCGCCGCGCCGAACTGGAAGCCAAACTGGCTGAAGTTCTGGCCGCTGCCGAAGCCCGTGCCGAGCAGGTGAGAGGTCTGGAAAGCGTTGAAATCGCCACTAAAGCCGGTGACGAAGGCAAGCTGTTCGGTTCTATCGGTACTCGCGATATCGCCGACGCCATCAGCGCCAAAGGCGTTGCCGTTGCCAAGTCCGAAGTTAAACTGCCTGAAGGTGCCCTGCGCAACCTGGGCGAGTTCGACGTCGAACTGCAACTGCACAGCGACGTATTCGCCAGCATCAAAGTGGTTCTGGTTGCCGAAGCCTAAGCTAAGCAGTCTCTACCGCTCAAAAAAGCCGCCTCAGGGCGGCTTTTTTATTGGCTGTCAGCCGTCGCTGCGTTGCAGGGCGTGAAGCATTTTCTCGGCCAGTTCCTGCCCGGCCAGCCAGGCCCCTTCTACCCGCGCGCCGTGGCTCCAATCACCGCCGCAGCCCAGGCGCAACGGCAAGTCAAAGGCGGCCCCCGACTCCAGGCTGCCCCTGGCAAAGCGCCAGCGATGAGCCAGGCTCTCGTCCGGCTCCACATAGGGCAGGCGCAAGAGTTCGAAAAAATGCGCCGTCAACTCGGCGATGACTTCCTCCGGCTCTCGTTCAAGATTGCGGATGCTCCAGTCACTGGTGGCGTGCAGCACCCAGCGCTGGGGCTGGGCCAGGCGACCGGGTTTGTCCGAGTCCAGGGCCAGCCACTGGATGCTGTCGCTTTCCACGAAGGCGGCCTTGATGGGAGTGGCCAGAGGTTGTGAAAACC
>NZ_AMRI01000035.1 GCF_000299915.1 Gallaecimonas xiamenensis 3-C-1 | reverse complement strand
AGAAGAAAAAAAAAAAAAAGCCAATAAAGGCGACCAGGGGCGATGATGACTGAAGTAGCGATAGTGTTAACGGTATTTTATGACGGCGGCTGTCCTCGCTGTCGCCGAGACCGGGCGAGCTTTGAGCGCTGGGCGCCGGAGGTAGGAGTGTATTGGTGCGACATCAACGGCCAGGAGACCAGGCTAAGGGCGGAAGGTATCGACCCGGCCCTGGCCCTTCGCAGCCTGCATGTGAAAGATGCTGAAGGTGCGCTTTGGCATGGCATGGAGGCCTACCGGCGACTTTTCGCTTTTATCTGGTGGTTAAGGCCGCTGGGTTGGTTGATTACCCGTTCTTGGGTTTCGCCTTGGCTGACCTGGCTTTACCGGCGCTGGGTCGACAGGCGATTGTGCCGCCAAGGCCGGGGATAAGGCTGCCGCCCAAGGCGGCAGCCGCAGCTCAGCTTTGTTGATCCCGTTGGGCCAGCAGGGCCAGGCGGTGTTTGGCGGCGGTCAGGCCTTGGGCGGCGGCCTTGTGGTAGTAATCGAAAGCCAGGGCTTTGTCTGGGGTGGCGCCAAAACCCAACTCGTGCAGGTAGCCAATCAGGAACTGACCCATGGGGTTGTTGGCGTCGGCGGCACGCTGGGCCCAGAAGGCGGCCTGGCGGTAATCGCGCTGACCGGAGGGGGCGGGCACCAGCAGGCGCTGGGCCTCGTCGGCCTGGGGCTGGGCAGGGCCGTTTTCCAAGGCGCAGAGGCTGTCCAGCCACTGGCCGTAGGCGGCGAGGAAGGCTTGGGCTTCGTTGTCGCCTTGTGCGGCGGCTTGGGCCAGCTGGGCTTTGGCCTGGGAAAACTGGTAGCTGTCCAGGGCCTGTTGCACAGGGCTGGGGGCAGCGTCGAAGGCGCTGATAGGTTGCGAAGTGGCGCAGCCGCCCAACAGGGCTGTCATCAGGGCCAATGCGGGCAGGGAAGAACGACGAAGGAACATGGTGACGGGCTCGGGTTATGGATGTAGTTAAAAAAAGCGACTGTCGGTGACAATGGCTTGAACCCTGAGAAGGGACACCCGGTAAGCCCTTGGTGGGGATAAAAAAACAGCGCCCTTGGGCGCTGTTTCTGTTGGCTTATCGCATCTCGTTGATGCCTTGGGCCTTGAGGTAGTCGTCGTAACTGCCCAGGTAATCCTTGATACCGGTGGGGGTCACCTCGATGATGCGGGTGGCCAGGGAGCTGACAAACTGGCGGTCGTGGGACACGAACAGCAGGGTGCCCTTGTAGTGTTCCAGGGCCAGGTTCAGGGCCTCGATGGACTCCATGTCCATGTGGTTGGTGGGCTCGTCCATCAACAGGATGTTGGGCTTGTGCATCATCAGCTTGCCAATGAGCATACGGCCCTGCTCACCACCGGACAGCACCTTGACCTTCTTCTTGATGTCGTTCTGGCTAAACAGCATGCGGCCAAGGGCGGCGCGCAGGGTCTGCTCGTCGTCCCCTTCCTGCTGCCACTGGGCCATCCAGTCCATCAGGTTGGTGTCCATGGCGAAATCTTCGGCGTGATCCTGGGCGTAGAAGCCGATGTTGGCGTTCTCGGACCATTTGATGGCGCCGTCTTTGGGCTCCATGACCCCGGCCAGGGTGTTCAACAGGGTGGATTTACCCACACCGTTGGCACCGATGATGGCGATGCGCTCGCCCACTTCCACGCTAAGTTTAAAGTCTTTGAACAGCAGCTCGCCGTCGTAGCCCTGGGCCAGGTTTTCCACCTGCAGCGCCTGGCGATAGAGTTGTTTGGCCTGCTCGAAGCGAATAAAGGGGCTCTGGCGGGAAGAAGGCTTCACTTCTTCCAGTTGGATTTTATCAATCAGCTTGGCGCGGCTGGTGGCCTGCTTGGCTTTGGAGGCGTTGGCCGAGAAGCGGCTAACGAAGGTCTGCAGCTCGGCGATTTGCGCTTTCTTCTTGGCGTTGTCGGCCAACAGGCGCTCGCGGGTCTGCTCGGCGGCGGTCATGTATTCGTCGTAGTTGCCCGGATAGAGGCGCAGCTCACCGTAGTCCATGTCCGCCATGTGGGTGCACACCTGGTTTAAGAAGTGGCGGTCGTGGGAAATGATGATCATGGTGGAGTCGCGCTCGGTGAGCACCCCTTCGAGCCAACGGATGGTGTGGATGTCCAAGTTGTTGGTCGGTTCGTCCAGCAGCATCACGTCGGGGTCGGAGAACAGCACCTGGGCCAGCAGCACCCGTACCTTGAGGCCGGGGGCGACGGCGGCCATCAGGCCGTAGTGTTGCTCCAGCGGTATGCCCAGACCCAGCAGCAGTTCACCGGCACGGGCTTCGGCGCTATAGCCGTCCATCTCGGCAAACTGCACTTCAAGGTCGGCCACCTTCATGCCGTCTTCTTCGCTCATATCCGGCAGGCTGTAAATGCGGTCGCGCTCGGCCTTGATGGCCCACAGCTCGGCATGGCCCATCACCACGGTGTCGATAACGGAAAAGTCTTCGAAGGCAAACTGGTCCTGGCCCAGTTTGGCCATGCGGGTATGGGGCGCCAGGGAGACGTTACCGCCGCTCGGTTCCAGCTCGCCGGTGAGGATCTTCATGAAGGTGGACTTACCACAGCCGTTGGCACCGATCAGGCCATAACGGTTGCCCTCACCAAACTTGACGGAGATGTTTTCGAAAAGCGGCTTGTCGCCGAACTGCATGGTGATATTGGCGGTGGTCAGCACTCTGGGATACCCCTTAGTTAATAAGGGGCGCAAGCCTACTGACTTTGTGTGACAGGAGCAATGGCCCTGGCGGAATTTTGGCCAAGAAAAAGGCGCCTAAGGCGCCTAGTATAGGGCTATCGTACGAATACCATCAAAGTACCGTTGTAAGAAACTATGCCGAAGTTTTGGCGTACCCACAGTTTGTAGGCTGTTGAGTAAGAGTAGAGATTGCCTTGAGTTTTGCTGCTGTCAGAAGGGTGGCCGACCATGGTGTAGTCTGTATTGTTGGCATCACAACCTGAATTTTCGGCATGCACCAACTTAGGTGAGCTAAGGTCGTCGACTAATGGAACACAGAAACTGGGGTTACTTGCTTCTGCAATATTCATAATTCCCCATAGGTTTGTGGCTGGCTGCAGGAAAAGGACCTCAGAGGATTTCCGCTTCAGTTCAACCCAGAGTTCTGGCTGCAAGTACTGTTCGCTGTCTATGGACGTAATGCTTGTGACAGCTTCTCGAGGATTGGCAGTATTGCGCACTGCCACCAATTGCCAGCCGCCACCATCGATCTCGGCATTGCAGTAATAGCCGTTAAACCAGCCAGTTTCGGTGGCGGCGTTACAATCGCCACCATTTTGGTCATCGTCACCGGCGGTGAGGTTGAAGTCGCCGGCATTGCCTTGACTGTCATACCAGTTGCCTTTGTATTGCGTACCTTGAACCTGCTTACCCAGGTAGTAGGCGGTATTGCCGTCAGTATTGATATCGAACTGGATAAGGGCATTGTCGTGCAGGTAGTTGCCTTTCAGGACAGTCGTAGCATCGGTATGGGCAAAGCCCTGGTTTTGTACCTGCAAAGGCAGGCTAAGGTGCTGGGCCGTGGCCGAGTCCACTTGGCCGTCAACCAAGGTATCTTGGGATAATTGAAAAGGGGTTTCGGCGGCAAAGGCCGAGGAGGACAGCAAGGCAGCTGCCAAAAGGGATAATGCTTTCATTGGCTCTCCATAGACAAAGGATTAAAGGCTAGGTCAATGCCTGCCAACCTCAGGGCCTGGAGCCAGTTGTCTTCCCTTTCGTGCAAGATGCCAGCCCGACCCTGGGCTGCTTGTTAAAAGCGACCATATCCTAATGAAGCTTGTGAAGATTCTATCGCCATTGGTGTGAATTTGGGGCGTAAAAAAGCCGGGCAAGACCCGGCTTGATGTTGCTTTTTATCTTGTGGCCCTCAAGGTAAATAGGCCCTCTGTGACCACTTCCTTGTCCTTAATACTTGCCTGCAATACCGGCTTGTCGGCGGTTTCTTCCTTGATGGGTTGTACCGTCTTGCAAAGGGGATAAGCCGAGCAGGCCCAGAAACTTTGGCCTTCGTATTTGCCTTTGGCGACCTTGCGCTTTTGCATCACGGCGTTGCACTTGGGGCAAAGCCGCTCTCCTTTGGGCAGGGGGGCCAGGGCGCTGATGGGAGGCAGGCTGACTTCCTGGGTACGCTCTTGTCTTTCTTCTGACGCCTCGACGGCCCGTACCGGGGCCTGAGGGGGGAGACGGTTAAGGCGCTTTTCGATATGGGCCCGAAGATGCAGGGCATCGAGGCTAGGGTCGTCTTTTACCACCAGAAGCGGCAAACCGATTTGATCGCAGATCCGCACCAGCTCTGCATCCCTTTTGCGCCGGGCGCGGTTGGGGTTGCTGGCTTCCCTTTCCACCACCATTGCCACGCTCAGATCCGGGTAGCAAAGCACAAAGTCCAGGCGTTTGGCGCAAATGCGTTCAAACACCCGCTGGTAATCGCTGCCTTTGAATCTGGGCTGGACGCCAATCACATCGGCCCAACGCACTTTGGTAAAGGCCCTGAAGTCTTCGCCACAGGCGCTGTCCAAGCGCCGCAGAAAAAGCACTTCCTCTTCGCTCAGCAGGGGCTGGCGCTCAAAGGGCCGGCGCATACGCAGCCGGCGCCACAGGTACAACAGCAGTGACAGGGCGAAAAAGCCGGCCGCAGCCAGCAGGAAGGGAAGCAGGAAATTCAGTTCATCGCTCAACATGGGGTATTACCGATAATCGCCATAAGCCCGATCTTAACCGGGCCTGACTGTCATTTTGCTGAGAAAAGCCGCAGGGGAGCGGCTTAGGGAAGTTGGGCGCGGAATTTTTGCATCTGATCCAGGATCTGCAGGCGGATCCAGTGGGGAAAATGCTGGGTGCGCACCAGGTAGCGGTTGCCGTTGGTGTAGATAAACCAGGCCGGTACCCTGGAGCTACCTACCGACTCGATACGGGTGATCTCGTCCTTTTGCAGCAGGACCCGCCCACGGGGGTAGCGGATCTCCAGGCTGACCTCATCAAAGCACAGGCCACGGACATTCTTGTCCATAAACCAACGTACCAGTAGAAAAAGCCCCAGGCTGGCCGCCAATACCACTAAGGTACCTCTAAGCGGGATCTGCTGGTTATTAAGGATCACGGCAGCTATTGCCAGTGCAAAAATACCGACCGCCTGACCGACATAGAATTTATCCGAGCCTTTAAAAGTGCGCATGACGCTATTCTTCTATATCAAGATCGCCACCGGCCTACTGCCTGCCAAGCCTCTTGGCGATGTGATTATCTTCTCCCGGCACAGAGCCGGAGTGTTCGGGTCTAAGATGGCCTTGACCATCTGCCCACCAGCCCCGCTCTCAGATCCTCTTATCCTTGAGGCTTTCATCAGCAGGTTCTTAAGTGCAAGGAGCATGCCGCTCAAAAACTGAGCTGTCAATAAGCAACCTATTGTTTGCCAAAAGGGTTTTTACCATGTGCGGCACAGGTCACGAATTGAACGCCGTCATTAAAGATCTGGCGACCTTTTGGTCGAAGATCTGAATCCCTTTATGGAAAAGGTTTTTGCCGTCAGGGCCTTAGCCAGGCCAAAGGAGGGAAAAGCGCGATGTGTGCGGTTTCCTGAAAAGAACGGCGTCCTTGCCAGATCAGGGAACGAAACCAGGTCAGCTTAAGGGCCCTATGGCAGTGACAACAGGGCGTCTTTTTGGTTAAGGAAATGATAACTGCTTAGCCGACTTGTTGCTGGCGGGCAGACCAACGGCCACGGCCGCCTTTTTTGCTGTCGTAGAGGGCGTCGTCAGCCAGGGCGGTCAGGGCGTCCAGGTCCAAATCGTTGCTGCTGGCCACCCCTATGCTGAGGCTAAGGGGGAGCAGGGTGCCGTCCGGCAGAAGGCAAGGCTCGGCCATCACCCCATCGAGTACCCTTTTGGCCAGGTGCTGTGCCTCGGCTTCGGGGCAGCCCCCCAGGTAGACCAGGAATTCGTCACCGCCCAGCCGCACGACTATGTCACTGCTGCGCAGCAGGTGGTTCAGGCGGGCTACTATCTCTACCAGCACGGCGTCTCCTACGTCATGGCCGTGCTCGTCATTTATCTGCTTGAAGCGGTCTACATCCACCAACATCAAGGAGGTAACCAGGCTGTCGTGCCGGCGTCGGTTGATCTCCGGGGCCAGCTGCTCGGTAAGCAGCCGGCGGGTCCAGGCGCCGGTCATGGGGTCGGTCAGGGCGTCGCGGCGGGCGTTGTCCAGCTGCAATTGCAGATCCAGGTGGCGGTGGGCCATGGCGCTCAGGCGGATTTCGTTCTCGACCCAGGAGGCCAGGCTGGCCAGGGTATCCATATCCTCGTCGCTAAAGGCCCGGGGTTTGTCGGCAAAGACGCAGAGGGTGCCCAGTACCTGCCCCTCAAAGTAGACGGGGTAGCCGGCGTAGAAACGGATAAAGGGATGGCCGGTCACCAGAGGGTTGTCGAAAAAGCGCGGATCGTCCTTGGTGTCTTTGACGATAAGGGGCGCCGACTGGGCTACGGCGTGGCCACAAAAGGAGGTTTTGCGCGGCAATGCCTGGGCCTCAAGGCCATCTTTGGCTTTGAACCATTGTTCGTCCTTGGCGACCAGGGAAATCAGGGCGGTATTGCTTTTGAACAGGCGCTTGGCCAGCCGGGCCACCCTGTCAAAGCGCGGGTCTGGCCGGCTTCTTAGCAACCCGGACCTGTCCAGGGCCGCCAGGCGCTGCTCGTCATTGCTGGGGATAGGGGCTTCTAACATTCCCACTCTCTAACTTTGTCGTTTAAGACGACAGTATCAAATGTGGGATCTCGGTCCCAGGGAGACCACTGTCGGCCATGACCATCAGTATGCCTAATAATGGCAGCAGCACGGCCAGATACCAGGCCGCCGATACCACCATAGCCCATTTATCCATGGGTGCCTGGCTACTGGGCGCCTTTCTTTCTCCCAGCAGGTCCATAACCCCGGCCACCAGCAATATGCTCAGCAGCAGCAGGCCAAAATACAGGCTCAAGGCAAAACCCAGGGCGGAGAAGGCCAGCACGGCGTAGAAGGCGGCCTTTTTCTGGGTGGAGGCCATGGCGGCTTTGAGTACCCGGCCGCCGTCCAGAGGGTGGATGGGCAGCAGGTTGAAGAGGTTCAAGAAGGCCCCCAGGGTCAGTACAGCCCCCAGCCAGGGTATGCCGGTCAGCCAATAGAGGGCCCCGGTAACCAGGCACAACAGTAAGCCAAAGCTGGGGCCGGCCAGGGCCACATAGACTTCCTGCCATTGAGTCTTAAATTGCTCTGCCGACACCGCCGCCCCGCCAAAGAAGGGGATGAGGTAAATGCCCTTGGTGGGAATGTGGAAGCGGTGCATGGCCTTGAGATGGCCGTATTCGTGGAACACCAATATGGCAATCAGGGCCAGGGCTATCTTCCAGTCGAACAGGTAGGCATAAGAGGCAAAGCTGGCGCCAGCCAGGGCTACCTTGATGGCTGACACGCTCTTGAACAGCTTAAGGCCAAGGGCCAGCCAGCCAAAGCCTTTGCCATGGCCTGTCTCGGCCGGGTCTATGGGGGGCACGGGTCGCTGGTCAAGGTCGTCCGGCAGGGGAGCCTGGCCCTGCTGCTGGGTGACGCCGTCGGCGCTCAGCGCAAAGCGGTACAAGCCCTGTTCCAAGGACAGCTGCAGTTGCCACTCCTTACCGGCCAGGGCGAAGCGGTGTTCGGTGTTGTCGCCCGGGATCTTGCGCACGCTGACCGGTTTGTCGTCCACGTATAACTGTTCCAATCCCTGGGTGCGGGCCAGGGTGAAGGTATGGCCGGAGGCATTAAATGTAAGCAACATTGTTAGGTACTACAGCTCAGGTTAAAAACATGTTTATCTAGAGAGGCGGATAAACCTAGCCAGATTGTTAAGCCGATGCCAGAGCGCAGCCACAATAACGATAACAACCGATCTGCCAAGGGACTGGGCCCTCTGGGCATAGTCCTGCTCTACTCTCTGCTGGCCCTCGGGTGGATCTGGGGGTCGGACAGCCTCAGCCTGTACTGGTTTGGCGACGTCCCCTGGGTGCAAACCTGGAAGGGTAGCCTGTTTGTACTGGTCACGGCGGTGTTGCTCTACAGGCTGATCCTCAGCTATGCCAGGCGCCAGCGCCAGGCTCTGGCTGGGCAGCTACGCCAAGCCCGATGTTACCGGGCCCTTTTTGACGAACATCCCCTGGCCATCTGGCTGGTGGACGAAGCCCACAGGGTATTGCAATGCAATGACAAGGCAGCAGCCCTTGCCCCCACAACCCATACCCTTGACCTGATTTTTGCCCCTGAGTTCAGGGAAGCGGCCAACAAATTGCTGGATGAAGGCCTGGCCGATCAGCACCCAGCCTTGGCGGAAATGACCCTGGCTGGTCAGGGACAAAGGGTGGAAGTCTTGGTGCGCCGGGTGCCCTTTGGTGAGCAGGAAGCGCTGTTGGTGGCCGCCGTTGACCGCAGTCGCGAGCGCCAGGCTCAGGCCAAGCTGGCGGACAACGAACGGCTGATGCGCGAATTGGTGTCGCGCCTGCCCCAGGTGTTCTGGAGTTATGACGTGCGGGCCAACCGCATCGATTATGTTTCCCCCCGTTATGAGGATCTCACTGGCCGCTCCTTGGAGCGGCTGCGCCAGGACCCCATGGATTGGCTCCAGGCCATAGTACCCACCGACCGCGACGCCGTCAGGCAAGTGGTGGAGCAGGGACTTAGGGTGCAGGGAGAAACCGAACTGGAATACCGTATCCAGATGCAGGACGGCGGCGAGCGCTGGATCAAGGACAACGCCTACCCCATCCTCGACGACGCCGGCGTCACGGTACGGGTGGCGGGCACCATGACCGACGTCACCGAAAGCCGCACCCAAAAGAGCCGTATCTGGCACCTGTCCCACCATGATCTGCTGACCGGCCTGGCCAACAGGGTGCTGCTGCGTCAAAACCTGCAGCAGTGGTTGCGCCAGGGCCGTACCGGCTTCTTATGCCAGCTGGATCTCGACAGGTTCAAGAACATCAATGAAACCCTGGGGCACCACACCGGTGACCAGGTGCTAAGCCAACTGGCCCAGCGCCTGGAGCAGGCCTACGGTGGTGAACTGCTGGTGGCCAGGGTCGGGGGCGACGAGTTCATGCTGGCCGGCGCCCACAGCCTCAGCGATGAGGAATTGGATAGCCTGGTAAGCCACTTGCACCAGTTGATGGCCCAACCGGTGATCCTCGACGGCGAGCGCCACGTGCTGACCCACAGCGCCGGTCTGGTGCGCTATCCCCAGGACGGTCAGTCGGTGGAAGCCCTGCTGCGGCGGGTGGAAGTGGCCATGTACGCCGCCAAGCAGGCCGGGCGCGACTGTCACCGCTTTTTCACCGAGGCCCTGGCTGGGCCCAGTATCGATGTGGTGCGCATGGAGAACCGGTTGCGTACCGCCCTGGACAACGACGAGTTCGAACTCTACTACCAGCCCCAGTTTTGCCTGAAGGAGCACCGGTTGGTGGCAGTGGAGGCCCTGATCCGCTGGCGCCAGGGTGACACGCTGGTGCCCCCTTCCGAATTCGTGCCGCTGCTGGAAGAAACCGGCCTTATCCGCCCTGTGGGGCGCTGGGTGCTGGCCAGCGCCATTGCCCAGTTGGCCGCCTGGCGCCAGCAGTGGCCCAGGCTGTCCATGGCGGTCAACGTTTCGGCGCTGCAATTTGAAGACGAGGGCTTGGCAGACTTTATCGCCGAGCACCTGGAACAGCAGGGCATAGCCGGGGAATTCATGGAGCTGGAATTGACCGAGGGGGCCTTGCTTCGTGACCCGGCCAAGGCCCAGTGCTTTTTGACCAAGATCCGCGCCAAGGGCATGCGCCTGGCGGTGGATGACTTCGGTACCGGCTTTTCAAGCCTGTCCCATCTTCAACATTTTGCTCCCGAAGTGTTGAAGCTGGACCGCAGTTTTGTGCAGGAGATGGCGTCGGATCCCAGGGCCGTCAAGCTGGTCAGCGGTGTGGTGACCCTGGCCCATGGCCTGGATATCGAAGTGGTGGCAGAAGGGGTGGAAGATGCCCAAGCCGTGGCTCTGCTTAAGGGCATGGGCTGTGACTGGATCCAGGGCTTTTACGTGGGCCGGCCTGTGCCGGCCCATTCCCTGGACCCAGTGGAGGGAGTGCGCCGCCTCAATGCAGCTTGAGGCGGGGCCTGACCCAGCCGTTGAGCTTGTCGGCAATCATCAGCCCCAAGGTGCGCCAGAAGCCGAACAGGGCCAGCTGGTGTTTGCGGTACAGGGAGATGTACATCCAGCGGGCCAGGTGCCCCTCGACAAAGAGGGTGCCTTTGGCCAGGCTGCCCATCAGGCCGCCCACGGCGCTGTGCTCGGCCAGTGACACCAAAGAGCCGTAATCCTGGTAGACGAAGCTGTCGTCGAAACGCTCGCCCTTAATGAGCGCCCCCAGGCATTTATTGAGGTAGATGGCCTGCTGGTTGGCGGCCTGGGCCCGGGGCGGGGCGGCGTCGCAGCAATCCCCTAGGGCATAGATATGTTCATCCGAGGTGCGTAGCTGGCCGTTCACCACCAACTGGTTGCGCCTGGACACCTCCAGCCCCAGCTGGCCTACCCAGTCGGCGCCTTTGATGCCGGCGGCCCAGACCAGCAGGTCGGCCTCCACCCGCTCGTCCCCTTCCAGCACGAAGGCATCCTTGGTGGCTTCCACCACCTTGGCGCTGGTGCGCACCTTGACCCCCAACTTGTTGAGTTCCCGCTGCGCCTTGGCGGCGATACGCTCGTTAAGGGCGGGCAGGATGCGGGGGCCGGCTTCCAACAGGGTCAAATCCAGGCTCAAATGCTTGGCGCCATAGTGGCGGAACACTCGCTCGGCACTGTGCAATTCGGCGGACAACTCCACACCTGTGGCGCCAGCGCCGACTATGGCTATGCTCAGCTGCTGGGGAGTGTCGCTCAGGGTTTGCTGTTGAACCTTGGCCAGCAGATGGTCGTGGTAGACATTGGCCTGTTCGGGGCCGTCCAGGAAGAAGGCATGGTCGGCCACCCCGGGGGTACCGAAATCGGCGCTTTGGCTGCCTACCGCCATCACTAGCAGGTCGTAATGGAGCTGTTGGTTACGGGTCAGGAAGCGGCCTTTGCCGTCGCGGGTGGGGGCCAGGGTCAGCTGGCGGTTGTCTCTGTCCAGCTCGGTGAGCTGGCCTTGGACAAACTGGAAGCCGTTGAGGCGGGCCAGGTTCAGGTAGTCGGCGCCCCCCAGTTCCGGGTTGAAGGAACCGGTGGCCACCTCATGGAGCAGGGGTTTCCAGACATGCTGGCGGTGCTGGTCAATGAGCAGCACCTGGGCCAGGTGCTTTTTGCCCACACTGCGGCCCAGACGACAGGCCAGTTCCAGGCCGCCTGCGCCGCCCCCGACTATCACAATGCGCTTCATAGACGCCTCCTTGGGTTGACCCTACTTTAACAAAGCCAACTTACTGGCCGTAAGGGAAAAATGGCTTCTTTATGCACCATTTTCCCTGGGGTAAATGGGTGGTTTAGCGGCTGTTGTCAGCCTGGGTTGAACCGGGGGCAATAAGGTTGCCAAAAGGCAAGGAGAGGGAGGCAAAGATGAACAAGTTCAGCTGGCCGCTGCTGGCTCTGGCGCTCACCGCCTGCAACGACGCCAACCAGGGGCGGACTGTGACCGCCAAAGCACCGGAACCACCAGACCTGTCGGAACGCACCCCAAGCCCACACCAGCTCAGCCTGTTTCATTGCAATAGCACCACCCTGGTGCTGGAAGTCGAAGGGGGTCAGGCCAGGCTGTACCTGGACGGCCAGGCGCAACAGGTCAGCCCCGTTGCCGGTGGTTTTGGTAATGACACACTGCGCTTTACCTTGAACGCCGAAGGCGGTCAGCTCAGTACCCCCGAGGGCCAGGACAGCTGCCAAAGGGACCTGAGTGCCACTCCCTGGGACCTGGCCCGCAACCGGGGCGTGGAGTTCAGGGCCCTTGGCAATGAGCCGGGTTGGAGCCTGGAGATCGGTGCCAAGGGGCTGTTGTTGTCCACAGACTATGGCCAGCGCACCCTGAGTGGCAAGACTGAGCCATACCAAGACGGTGCCATCACTTATTACAAGGCAGAGCTGTTTGAGGTGGCACTGAGCCCCGGGCCCTGCAGTGACGACATGAGCGGCGAGGAGTTTGACACCCAAGTCCAGGTCAGGTTGGACGGGCAAGTGCTGAGGGGCTGTGGTAACAGCCTTAAATAAAAAGGCCGCCCTGGGGGCGGCCTTAGTCATACCAGTTGCAGTTGGCTGTCCGGGGCGTCTTTGACCCGAAAACGGCTGTCGGCTTCCAGATCGTTGGCGGCCACCGCCAACAGGCGCAGCTCCCCTTCGGCAAAACGGTAGGCGCTCACTACGATGCCGCCCCGGCGAAAGCTTTCCCCCAGTTGCAGCTCCAGTTCGTCACCGGCCTTGGGGGTGGCTTCGGCGCTGCCCACCAGTTGCCAAAGGGCCCGCTTGTTGCCGCCGCGAAAATGCATGCGCGCCACCACTTCCTGGCCTATGTAGCAGCCCTTTTCAAAGCTGATGCCACCCAGTTTGTCCAGGTTCATCTGCTGGGGAATGTATTCCCCTTGCAGGGCGGCCGGCAGCCAGGGAGTACCGGCCAGAACGTCCAGTCCTTGCCAGGCGGCCGGTTCAAACCAGTCGCCGTCAAGCTTGGCAACCACTTCGGCCATGGCGTTTGGCGCCAGGGCCAGCACCAGGCGCTGGGCGTCGAGGCGCAGCAGCAGGCCGCCGTCCAGTTGGCTGACGCCGCCCGCTTCACCGGGCACGGTAAGGCCGGCCTTGGCCAGGGCCCCATTAGCCTGGCTACCGGCCAGGCCCAGCAGCAACAGCTGGTCGCTGGCGTCAGTCAGGGTCACCTTGTTGAAGACGGCAAACTTGGCCATGCCCGGAAGCTGGCTGGCCACGGCGTCACGGGCCTGGAGCAGCAGCAGGTCGTCCCCTTGCCAGGCCAGGGTGAACATGCCCAGCATCTTGCCCTTGGGGTCGCACTGGGCGGCCAGGGTGGCTTTGTCTTTGGGCAGTTGCTTGAGGTCAGCGGTGATCTGCCCTTGCAGGAACTTCTCGGCTTCGCTGCCGGCCAGCCGTACCAGGCCCCATTGGGTCATGGGCACCAGCGCCAGCGGCGGCAGGGCCAGGGGCAGGGGCTGGCTAGGCAGGGTCTCGAGGATGGATTGCCAGGATGACATCAATAACCTCCTTTTGTCGTTGCCGCCATCATACTGCAAGGGGGCCCCTGGGCTGAATAGGCTGCGCTTGCGAGATCAAGCAGGTAAACTTGCCGCCATGGATCTTTGCCGGAGTCATGTTCAATGACAGATAGAATCACCAAATCCCGCCTCAAGTGGGCGTGCCGCCGCGGCATGCTGGAGCTGGACGTGTTGTTCGAACCCTTCGTGGAAGAGGCTTATGACGATCTGAGCGACCAGGACAAGCTGACCTTCGAGCGGCTGCTGACCCAGGACGACCCGGATCTGTTCGCCTGGGTGATGGGCCACCAGGTGTGCCCGGACCCGGAACTGGCCGCCATGGTCAAGTTCATGATTGACCGTGTCCACGCCCGTATCCAGTCATAACCTGCTGATCTCCCCCTGGCGGTGGCGGCCCTGGCTGGACCGTGCGCCGCTGCTGCTGGTGGTGCCGGCCCTTTTTTGGCTGGGCTGGCCCGCCCTCTTGCTGCTTATTCCCCTGTGGTGGGTGCGTTTGCCCCCGGCCCCGGCCTTGTTGTGGCTGAACGAGGCGGGGCAGCTGCGCCTCGACGGCACCGCCGTCACCTTGCAGCGGGCAATGAAAAGCCCGCACCTGGTGATGTTCAGGGCGGGCGGCTATTGGTACTGGCTGTACCGGGCAGAATTGGGCGAGGCGGACTGGCGCCGCCTCAAACGTTGTCTGGGCGCAGCACCGTAGGGCCGGCATCCGGCAGCTGGTTTGGGTAGTCCAGGTTGTAGTGCAGGCCCCGCGACTCCTTCCTGTCCATGGCGCAGCGCACGATAAGCTCGGCTACCTGCACCAGGTTACGCAGCTCCAGCAGGTTGTTGGACACCCGGAAGTTGGCGTAGTAGTCGTGGATCTCCTGCTTGAGCAATTCGATGCGGTGCATGGCCCGCTCCAGGCGCTTGTTGGTGCGCACTATGCCCACGTAGTCCCACATGAACAGTCGCAGCTCGTGCCAGTTGTGGGCGATCACCACTTCCTCATCGGAATCGGTGACCTTGGACTCGTCCCAGGGCGGGGCCATGGGCAGCTCATCCAGGCTGGCCAGCTCCCCTTGGATCTGCTGGGCGGCGGCGTTGCCGAACACCAGGCATTCGAGCAGGGAGTTGGAGGCCATGCGGTTGGCGCCGTGCAGGCCGGTGTAGGCCACTTCCCCTATGGCGTAGAGGCCGGGCAGATCGGTCTGGCCGTTGAGGTCAGTCATCACGCCGCCACAGGTGTAGTGGGCGGCCGGCACCACCGGGATAGGCTCTTGGGTGATGTCGATGCCAAGGCCCTTGAGCTTCTCGTAAATGGTGGGGAAGTGCTTGGTGACGAAGTCCGGCGCCTTGTGGGAGATGTCCAGGTAGACGCAGTCGGCCCCCAGCTTTTTCATCTCGTGGTCAATGGCCCGGGCTACCACGTCCCTTGGCGCCAATTCGCCCATGTCATGGTACTGATCCATAAAGCGGCTGCCGTCGGGGCGGCGCAGTACGGCGCCTTCGCCGCGCAGGGCTTCTGTGACCAGGAAGTTCCTGGCCTGGGGGTGGTAGAGGCAGGTGGGGTGGAACTGGTTGAATTCCATGTTGGCCACCCGGCAGCCGGCCCGCCAGGCCATGGCGATACCATCACCCGAGGCCACGTCCGGGTTGGAGGTGTACTGGTACACCTTGGACGCGCCGCCGGTCGCCAGCACCACTGCCTTGGCCCGCACCGTCTCTACCCTGGCCTTGTTGCGGTTCCACACATAGGCGCCAAAGCAGCGGTCGCTGGCCAGGCCGAACTTGCGGCCGGTCAGCAAGTCCACGGCGTTGTGGGCTTCCAGCAGGGTGATGTTGGGGTGGCGGCGCACCTGTTCGACCAGGGTCACCTGCACCGCTCGGCCAGTGGCGTCGGCAGCGTGCAGGATACGCCTGTGGCTGTGGCCCCCTTCCCGGGTCAGGTGGTAACGGGATTCCCCGTCTGCCCCTTCTTCCTTGTCAAAAGGCACCCCGAGGGAGATCAGCCATTCCAAGGCGGCCTTGGCGTGGCTGGCGGTAAAGCGTACCGCTTCTACCTCACAGATGCCGCCACCGGCCACCAGGGTGTCGTCCACGTGGGAGTCGATGGTGTCGGTTTCGTCGAAGACGGCGGCAATACCACCCTGGGCATAGTAGGTGGAGCCTTCTTTGAGTGGGCCTTTGGCCAGGACCAGCACCTTGGCATGGTCGGCCAGTTTCAGGGCCAACGTCAGGCCGGCGGCACCGCTGCCGATGACCAGGACGTCACAGAGATGGTCAGTGTCTGCGTGCATACAGTATGATGGCGGGCAGGGCAAGTGACTGGATGCGGCGCAGTATCCCTCCAAAGTCGAGGGTGAGTCAAAAAGTTCAGGAAGCATTGAACTTCCCCAGAATGGCTGCGTCATAGAGGTGGCGCTTGTACCGAGTCACAACGCAGATTTGAGAAGAATATGTTGGGAGAACAGGCTCGGATGACTGAGCAGACCGTAGATAACGACCTGGCGCTCGTCGAGCGTGTCCAGCGTGGTGACAAACAGGCGTTCAATCTGCTGGTGGCCAAGTATCAGCACCGATTGGCCAACCTGGTCAGCCGTTATGTGAAGAACCAGGGTGATGTGCCGGACGTGGTCCAAGAGGCCTTTATCAAGGCTTACAGGGCATTACCCAACTTCCGTGGCGAGAGCGCCTTTTATACTTGGCTGTACCGCATTGCGGTCAACAGCGCCAAGAATTATCTGGTGGCCCAGGGCCGCCGCCCGCCCGCCAATGATGTGGATGCGGACGAAGCAGAATTTTACGACGGCGCCGATGCGCTGCGTGAGGTGGACAGCCCGGAGCGGATGTTGCTGTCCGAAGAGATCAAGAAGGTGGTGTTCGAAACCATAGAGTCCCTGCCGGACGACTTGCGTTCCGCCATCACCTTGCGAGAAATGGAAGGCCTCAGCTACGAGGAGATCGCCACCGTCATGGAATGCCCAGTGGGCACGGTACGGTCGCGGATCTTCAGGGCGCGTGAGGCCATCGACAAACGGCTGCAACCTTTGCTCAGGCGTTAAGGGTAAATACATATGGCACAGCAACGTGACGAACTCTTCTCGGCCCTGGTGGACAACCAGCACCCGCTGGACGACCACTGGCTGGAAGATCTCAAATCCGACCCTCAAGTGCAGGAGCGTTGGCAGCGTTATCACCTGATCGGTGATGCCATGCGCGGCGACTTGCCAGGGGAGATGGCCTTTGACATCACCAGCAAGGTGGCTGCCGCCCTGGCCGAAGAGCCTGCCATATTGGCCCCCCAGGCGGTGGCCAAGCCCAAAGGGGTGCAAGGCTTCTGGCGCCCGGTGGCCCAGTTGGCCATTGCCGCTTCTGTAGCACTGGTGGCCATTGTTGGGGTGCAGCAATACAGCACCCAGGACGACCTGCCCCAGCCCAGCAGCCCGGTACTGTCTACCCTGCCTGCCATCGGCACTGCCGCCCCGGTCAGCCTGGAGGCCGCCGGCCCCCGTGCCGGCCAGCAGCAAGGCCGCCTGGTGCAGGCCGAGCAGCAGCGCCGCGTCAACGCCTACCTGCAAGACCACGCCCAGCAGCTGCGCCTGCAGGACGATGAAAACGGCGAGGATAACGAGGCCAATCCCCAATGATGTTGCCCTGGTTAGTGCTGGCTGCACTAACAACTTCTCCCCAGCCCCAGGCTGGGGATCTCCCTACCGGCCCTGCGGCCGTCTCCGTGGCCGCCAACGTGGCTGAAGTACCGGACCTTTCCCAGGGTGGCGAGCGTGGCACCCGCCCAACCAATACCGAACAAGCCCTGCAATGGCTGGGTTCCCTGTCCCAAGCCCTGACCCATGACAACTATGTGTTGTCCCTGGTCAAGGTCCAGGAGGGCAGGGTGCAGCCTTTCCGTTACGAGCATGGCGTGATTGACGGCGAACAGGTGGAACACCTGGTGTTCCTCAATGGCCCGCCCCGGGAAGTGGTCAGGAAGGGGGATATCGTCACCCTGCTGGACATGGATCACAGCCCCTTTTCTTACCGGGCTGACAGCATCCGTGGACCCATTCCCGACGCCCTGCTGGCGCCCCCCAAGGACCTGGCCGAACACTATGATCTGGTGCTGGCGGGTATTTCCCGCATCGCTGGCCACCCGGCCCAGCTGCTGCGCATCGTTCCCAAGGACAGCTACCGCCACGGTTATTGGATCTGGATAGACAAAGACAGCCGGCTGCCGCTGCGGGTGGATAGAGTCGCCCAGGACGCCGACGTTATCGAACAGCTGATGGTGGTGGATCTGGACCAGTTGGACGGCCCCTCCGAGCATTTGCAAAGGGTGGCACAGGTGAGCTTCCCTGCCCCCAGCGCCGCCGCCAGCCAGCTTCAGCCCCAGGCCCTTGGCAGCGTCAACTGGTTGCCCCCGGGTTTTCACCCTGTGGTGGCCAACTACCACCGCCTGGCCCTGCTGGGAGAAGGGGTGGACTACTGGCTCTATTCCGACGGCCTGGCTGAAATCGCCGTCTACATAAATCCCAGCGCCCCTTCACAGGAGCTGACCATCCACCAGAACGGTTTTTACAACCTGGTGGGTATCAATCACGGTGGCATTGAAGTCATGGTGGTAGGCACGGTACCGACGGCGGCCCTGGAGCGGGTGGCAAGCCAGGTCAGCCTGACAGGTAGGCAATGATAGAACGTGACGTGGAAGTGGTGGCGGTCAAGGGCGAGCACATCAAGGTGCAGTTTCGCCGCCAGTCCAGCTGTGACGGCTGCGCCAATACCGACCATTGCGGCTCCGGCCAACTGTCCAAGGCCTTTAGCCAGCGCCTGGACGTGCTGGACATGCGCTGCGCCCAGCCGGTGGCGGTAGGGGACTTGGTGCGGGTGGGCATCAGCGAGCAAAGCCTGGTGCGCGGCACCCTGGTGCTCTACCTGCTGCCACTGCTGTGCCTGATCGGCGCCGCCCTGCTGGCCTCAAGGCTGGTGGAACAATGGCAGCTGTCCGAACTGTGGGTCTTGCCGGCCCTTATCGGAGGCGGCTGGGGCGGCTTTAAATGGGCCGGGCTGCTGTCGGCGCGGCTGGTGGCCGAGCCGGTACTGGTCAAGGTGCTCAGCCGCGAGCAACAGCGCCTGGGCGTCGAGATGATCGGCGGATGATTTGCCCGGCGCTTTAGCGTAAAATCCCCGCATTTGCGACCCAGCATTGACGTGGACCCATCCAAGCCTCATGAAGCATATTCGTAACTTTTCTATCATTGCCCATATCGACCACGGCAAATCCACTCTGTCCGACCGCCTGATCCAGGTCTGTGGTGGCCTGACCGATCGCGA
The DNA here is from genome assembly GCF_000299915.1 of Gallaecimonas xiamenensis 3-C-1. Classification (NCBI taxonomy): domain Bacteria; kingdom Pseudomonadati; phylum Pseudomonadota; class Gammaproteobacteria; order Enterobacterales; family Gallaecimonadaceae; genus Gallaecimonas; species Gallaecimonas xiamenensis. The sequence goes on along the minus strand of NZ_AMRI01000035.1, from coordinate 15,946 downwards.
GATGCAACAACAGGTTCTGGATTCCATGGATCTGGAACGTGAGCGTGGCATCACCATCAAGGCCCAGAGTGTTACCCTCAACTACCAGGCCAAAGACGGCGAGACTTACCAGCTCAACTTCATCGACACCCCCGGCCACGTGGACTTTTCCTATGAAGTGTCCCGTTCCCTGGCGGCCTGTGAAGGGGCCCTGCTGGTGGTGGACGCCGGCCAAGGGGTAGAAGCCCAAACCCTGGCCAACTGTTACACCGCCCTGGAACAGAACCTGGAAGTGGTGCCGGTCCTCAACAAGATTGACCTGCCCCAGGCCGACCCCGAGCGCGTTGCCACCGAAATCGAAGACATCGTCGGCATCGAAGCCATCGACGCAGTGCGCTGCTCCGCCAAAACCGGCATCGGCGTCGAAGACGTACTTGAGCGCATTGTCCAGGCCATCCCTTCCCCGGTCGGTGAGCCGGACGCCCCTCTGCAAGCCCTGATCATCGACTCCTGGTTCGACCCCTACCTGGGGGTAGTGTCCCTGGTGCGCATCAAGAACGGTTCCCTCAAGAAGGGCGACAAGATCAAGGTGATGAGCACCGGCCAGAACTGGGACGTGGACCGCATCGGTATCTTCACCCCCAAACAGAAAGACACCGACGGCCTTAAATGCGGCGAGGTAGGCTGGGTGGTCTGCGGTATTAAGGACATCCACGGCGCCCCCGTGGGCGACACCCTGACCCTGGCCCGTAACGGCGCCGACAAGCCCCTGCCGGGCTTTAAAAAGGTCAAGCCCCAGGTCTATGCCGGCCTGTTCCCCATCAGCTCCGACGACTATGAGTCCTTCCGTGACGCCCTGGGCAAATTGTCCTTGAACGACGCGTCGCTGTTCTACGAGCCGGAAACCTCCACTGCCCTTGGCTTTGGCTTCCGCCTGGGCTTCCTCGGCATGCTGCACATGGAGATCATCCAGGAGCGCCTGGAGCGGGAATACGATCTGGATCTGATCACCACCGCCCCCACCGTAATCTACGAGGTCAAAAAGACCGACGGTGAAACCATCCAGGTAGACAACCCCTCGGCCCTGCCGCCCATCCAGAACATCGACGAGATCGGCGAGCCCATCGTTGAGGCCAACATCCTGGTGCCGCAAGAGTACCTGGGTAACGTCATCACCCTGTGTATCGAAAAGCGCGGCATGCAGACCAACATGGTCTACCACGGCAACCAGGTGGCCCTGACCTACGAACTGCCCATGGCAGAAGTGGTGCTGGACTTCTTTGACCGCCTCAAGTCCACCAGCCGTGGCTACGCCTCACTGGACTACAACTTCAAACGCTTCCAGATAGCCGACATGGTGCGCCTGGACGTGATGATCAACGGCGACCGGGTTGACGCCCTGGCCATCATCACCCACAAGGACAACGCCCAATACCGTGGCCGCGAACTGGTGGAGAAGATGAAAGAGCTCATTCCCCGCCAGATGTTCGATATCGCCATCCAGGCCTCTATCGGCAACCACATCATCGCCCGTAGCACCGTCAAGGCGCTGCGTAAGGACGTAACCGCCAAGTGTTATGGTGGTGACGTATCACGTAAGAAGAAACTCCTTCAGAAACAGAAAGAAGGTAAAAAGCGGATGAAGCAACTGGGTAACGTGGAAGTGCCCCAGGAAGCCTTCCTCGCCATCTTGAAAGTGGGTAAATAAGGACGATACATGGCGCAGTACTTCTCCATCTTATTAGTGCTCATCACCCTGGGCACCGGCCTGGTTTGGGCCTTGGACAGATACTTCCTGGCGCCCCGGCGTCGTGAGGCCTTGGCCAGAGCCGAAGTCAGCACCACAGGGGGCCTGGACGAAGAAAGTCGGGAGAAGCTGCTGGCCGAGCCGGGCTTTGTGGAAAGCTGCCGTGGCGCCTTCCCGGTGATCGCCGCCGTGCTGGTGCTGCGCTCTTTCCTGTATGAGCCCTTCCAGATCCCGTCCGGTTCCATGATGCCCACCCTCTTGGTGGGGGACTTCATCCTGGTGGAGAAGTTTGCCTACGGCATCAAGGACCCGGTCTGGCGCAAGGAAATGGTGGCCACCGGCAAACCCAAGCGCGGTGACATCATCGTCTTTAAATATCCCGAAGATCCCAGCGTCGACTTCATCAAGCGGGTAGTGGGGCTGCCGGGCGATAAGATCATCTATCGCAACAAGCAGCTCTATATCCAGCCGGCCTGTCCCGAAGGCCAGAAGGACTGCCCGACTCTTACCAAAATAGGCAGTGTCGACAAGGGCCAAGGCCAGTACTTCCTGGGTAACTTCGCCCTGGATAGGCGCACCGAGACCCTGGGCGAGGTGGAGCACGACATCCTGGTCAACCCCGCCTTCCCGGACCGCGCCGGTGACTACTACCAGCAGGCCGGCACCCGCCGTGACGAATGGATAGTGCCCCAGGGCCAGTACTTCGCCATGGGCGACAACCGCGACAATAGCCGCGATTCTCGCTTCTGGGGCTTTGTGCCGGAGCAAAACCTGGTGGGCCGCGCCGTCTTTATCTGGATGAGCTTCGAGATGGACCGCCAGCCCGACAGCTGGCTGCCAAGCTGGGTACCCACAGGAGTGCGCTTCGGGCGCCTGGGTCCCATCCACTGAAAAAGGGCGGCTTGGCCGCCCTTTTTTATGGCGCCAATTTGCCGGTAACAGCTTGAAACAAATGGAACTGAACTCGCTGCCAGCGCGCCTGCCATAGTGCCAATAACGCCGGCATGCCCGCCGGCCCATCTTGGCGGCTAAGGACGACCCATGGCACAGCTCTTTTCCATCTTTCTGGTTTGCATCACCTTGGGCACCGGCCTGGTCTGGGCCTTTGACCACTGGCTGCTGGCCCCCAGGCGGCGCCGGCAACTGGCCCTGGCCGAAGCCACCGGTAACCTCGACCAGGACCGCCGCGACCGGCTGCTGGCAGAGCCGGGCTTAGTGGAAAGCTGCCGGGGCGCCTTCCCGGTGATTGCCGCCGTGCTGGTGCTGCGTAGCTTCCTGTACGAGCCCTTCCAGATCCCCTCCGGCTCCATGATGCCCACCCTGCTGGTGGGGGACTTTATTCTGGTGGAAAAATTCGCCTATGGCATCAAGGACCCGGTCTGGTCGAAAAAGCTCGTCGCCACCGGCGAGCCCCAGCGCGGCCAGGTGTTTGTGTTCAAGCACCCCCTGGAAGAGGGCAAGGTGCTTATCAAGCGGGTGGTGGGGCTGCCGGGGGACCATATCCTCTACCGCCACGGCCAGCTCTATGTGCAGCCGGCCTGCCAGGGGGGCCAGCAACCTTGCCCGGCCATGGCCGAAGTGGCCAAGGTGCCCAAGGCCCAGGGGGCGTTTTTCCAAGGAAATTTAGCCTTGGACACCAGCACTGAGCAGTTGGGAAAGGTGAAGCATGATATCCTGAGCAACCCCATGGTCCCCGACCGCACTGGCCAGTATTTTCGCCAGTCAGGCCACAGGCCGGGGGAGTGGACAGTACCGCCGGGCCATTATTTCGCCATGGGCGATAATCGTGACAACAGCAGCGATTCGCGCTTTTGGGGCTTTGTGCCGGAACAAAACCTGTTGGGCCGCGCCGTCTTTATCTGGATCAGTTTCGATATGGACCGCAGCGCTGACAGCTGGTTACCCACCTGGGTACCAACGGGAGTTAGATTTGGGCGCTTGGGTCCCATAAAATAAAGCGTCAGCAGGGCGGATACACCGCCCTCTTTACTGGAAGAGAGATGACCAATTCCCTAGACACCCTGTATCGCCGCCTGGGTTACCGCTTCAATGACGAAAAGCGGGTACGCCAGGCGTTGACGCACCGGAGCGCCGGCTCCCAGCATAACGAACGCTTAGAATACCTGGGCGACTCCATCTTGAGTTTCGTGATTGCCGACGCCCTCTACCACCGTTTCCCCAAGGCCAACGAAGGGGACATGTCGCGCATGCGCGCCACCCTGGTCAAAGGCAAGACCCTGGCCGAGCTGGGCAGCGAGTTCCAGCTGGGCGACTTTCTGCGCCTGGGGCCGGGTGAACTGAAATCCGGTGGCTTTCGCCGCGAGTCCATCCTGGCCGACGGGGTAGAAGCCCTGATTGGCGCCATCTACCTGGACTCGGACCTGGACAGCATCCGCCAGCTGATCCTCAACTGGTACGAACAACGCCTGGACGACATCCAACCCGGTGTCGCCCAGAAAGACCCCAAAACCCGCCTGCAGGAATACCTGCAAGGCAAACGCCTGCCTCTGCCACACTATCAGGTAGAGAAAGTGGAAGGGGAAGCCCACCAGCAGACCTTCACCGTGTCCTGCCTGGTGGACGGTATCGAAGCCCCCTTCATGGGCGTAGGCTCCAGCCGCCGCAAGGCCGAGCAAGCCGCCGCCGAGCAAGCCCTGGAGCAATTAAATGACTGAACAACGCTGTGGTTTCGTGGCCATCGTCGGCCGCCCCAATGTGGGTAAATCCACCCTTTTGAACCAACTGTTAGGCCAGAAGGTGTCCATCACCTCCAAAAAGGCCCAGACCACCCGCCACCGCATCCTGGGTATCGACACCCAGGACGACCTGCAGGTGATCTACGTGGACACCCCCGGCCTGCACAAGGACGAGAAAAAGGCCATCAACCGCCTGATGAACCGCGCCGCTGCCAGCTCTCTTGGGGACGTGGAAGTGGTGGTGTTCGTGGTGGAAGGCAGCCACTGGGAAGACGACGACCAGATGGTGCTGGAAAAGCTCAAGGCCGAGAAAAAGCCGGTTATTCTGGCGGTCAACAAGGTGGACAACGTCAAGAACAAGAACGACCTGTTCCCGCCCCTCAAATGGCTGTCCGAACAGTTCGACTTTGCCGCCATAGTGCCGATCAGCGCCGAGAAGGGCACCCAGGTCGAAGCCCTGCGGGCCGAAGTGGAAAAGCGCATCCCCGAGTGCGAGCACATCTTCCCTGACGACCACATCACCGACCGTTCCAGCCGCTTTATGGCCGCCGAGATCATCCGCGAAAAGCTGATGCGTAACCTGGGCGACGAAGTGCCTTACTCGGTGACCGTCGAGATTGAGCAGTTCAAGGAAGAAGAAGGGCGCTTCCACATCAACGGCCTGATCCTGGTTGAGCGGGAAGGGCAGAAGAAGATGGTGATCGGCGCCAAGGGCGAGAAGCTCAAGCGTATCGGCACCGACGCCCGCCAGGACATGCAGCGCCTCTTCAACTATCCGGTGCACCTGGAACTGTGGGTCAAGGTGAAATCCGGCTGGGCCGACGACGAACGCGCCCTGCGTTCCTTGGGGTACGGGGACGACTAATGGCCCAGGGGGCCTACGTACTGCACCGCCGTCCCTACTTGGACGACGCGGCCCTTGCCGAACTGCTCTTGGAAGACGACAGCAGGGCCGGGGCCGTGGTGCGGGGCATGGCCGCCAAGAAAAGCCACAAGCGGGCGGCCATGCAGCCTTTTGTGCTGCTGGAACTGACCCTGGCTGGCCAGGGGGATTTGAAAAACGCCCGCAGCATCGAAGTCAAAAGCCCCCACAGCCTGGCCGGCAACGCCCTTTATGCCGGCTTCTACGTCAACGAACTGATCCTTCGCCTGGTGCCCCGTGGGGCCGACACCGACGGCCTGTTTCGTCTCTACCAGCAAACCCTGCTGGCCCTGGCCACAGGGGAAGTAGAACCGGTGCTGCGCCGCTTTGAGCTGAGCCTGTGCCATCGCCTTGGCTACGGCGTCGATTTGTGGCGCGACACCCAGGGCCAGCCCCTCAACCCACAAGGCCGTTACCAACTGGTAGCCGAAGAGGGGCTGCTGGCAGATGTCAAAGGCCCTTACCCTGGCCAGGCGCTGCTGGCCATGGCCCAGGACCACTGGCAAGATGAAGGCACCCGCCGCACCGCCAAACTGTTCTGCCGCGCTCTGCTGGCCCCCATGCTGGGGGACAAACCGCTAAAAAGCAGGGAGCTGTTTCGACTCGCAGGAGGAGTCCAATGAACCCCATCTATCTCGGCGTCAATATCGACCATATCGCCACAGTGCGTAACGCCCGTGGCAGCCAGTACCCAGATCCGGTGGAAGCGGCTTTCGTGGCCGAGCGGGCCGGCGCCGACGGCATCACGGTGCACCTGCGTGAAGACCGCCGCCACATCAAAGACCGCGACGTATTCCTCCTCAAAGACACCATCCAGACCCGCATGAACCTGGAAATGGCGGTTACCGAGGAAATGCTGGCCATCGCCGAGCAGGTCAAGCCCGCCTTTGTCTGCCTGGTACCGGAAAAGCGCGAAGAGCTGACCACCGAAGGGGGCCTGGACGTGGCTGGCCAGTTCAGCCGGGTCAAGGACGCCTGCCAGCGCATGGCAGACCAGGGCATTTTGGTGTCGCTCTTTATCGACGCCGATCCGCGCCAAATCGAAGCGGCCGCCCAGTGCCAGGCGCCTTATATCGAAATTCACACCGGCCACTATGCCGACAGCCACGGCAGCGCCCAGGCCAAGGAACTGGCCCGTATCCGCAGCGGTGTGGAGCTGGCCGACAGCCTCGGCATCATCGTTAACGCTGGCCATGGCCTGCATTACCACAACGTGCAGCCCATCGCCGCCATTCCCCAGATCCACGAGCTCAATATCGGCCACGCCCTTATTGCCCGTGCCCTCTTTGACGGCCTGGACAAGGCGGTGCGGGACATCAAAGCACTGATGGTGGCGGCAAGGTGATAGTGGGCCTGGGCAACGACGTGGTGCGTATCGAGCGCTTTGCCCGCTCGGCGGCGCGTTTTGCCAAGCGGCTGCTGACCGAGGCCGAGCAGCAGCAATACCAGCTGCGCGGCCAGCCCCTGTCCTATATCGCCAAGCGCTGGGCCGCCAAGGAAGCGGCGGCCAAGGCCCTGGGTACCGGTATTGCCAAAGGGGTGAGCTTTCAGGACTTTGAGGTCAGCAACGACGCCGCCGGCAAGCCGGTGCTGACCCTGCGCGGCCAGGCCCTGGCCCTGGCCCAGGCCCTGGGGGTGCGCCACTGCCACCTGGCCCTGTCTGACGAAAAAGAGCTGGCCATGGCCACCGTTATTCTCGAGTCCTGATCTCCTTGTAAGAAAAAGCGCCCTGGGCAGGTCTAACTTCCGTGCTTTTTCAAAGACAAAGGAGACTGAATAATGCGCACTCTGCTTTTCACCCTGGCCCTGTTGCTGCCGGCCTTGGCCTTTGCCGACACCGCCAATCCCTTGAGTGTCCATGTCCTTGATACCCAAACCGGGCTGCCTTCCGCCGGGGTCGCGGTGCGCCTGGAACAACTGGGCCCGGCCGGTTGGGTGACCCTGGCCACTGCCACCACCAACGCCCAGGGGCGGGTGCCAGCCCTTTATCCGGCCGGCCAGGCCCTGGTACCCGGCACCTACAAGGTGGAATTTATGACCGGCGACTGGTTTGCCAAGCACCACCAGGCCAGCTTCTTTCCCAGCATCCCGGTGATCTTTACCGCCGACGGCAGCCTGCCCCACTACCATATCCCCCTGCTGCTAAGCCCTTACGGCTATTCCACCTACAGGGGTAACTGAGCACAGCTAGTGCCGCTCCCCCTTGGCCCAGTGCAGCAGCACCTTCATCAGTGGCACCAGCACCAGTACCGCCAGGATAAACCAGCGGAAGTTGTTCATGGCCCCAACGGCCAGGGCCTGGTGCTGCAGCTGTCCCAGTAGCGCCGGGGCGCCGTAGCTGCCCTGGGCCAGGGCGTCGTGCAGCTGCGCGCTTTGGCCCAGCACTTGGCCTGCCTGCAGGCTTTCCCTCTGCATCAGGTGGCCAAACAGCGCCCCGGCCAGCAGCGACCCAAGGGTGCGAAACTGGTAAAAGAAGGCCACCCCGTCCGGGATATGGCGCCGGGCAAAGCCCCGCAAGATGTGAATGGTCAGGGTCACGTTAAGAATGCCGATGGCAACGCCCCTGATCAGCAGCGCCGGCCACAGATCTGCCAGGCCGCTGCCCGCCTCGCTGCCGCTGAGCCAATAGCTGGACAGCAGCACCAGGGCCACCCCGAGGGGCACCACCTTAATGGGGTCCATCCTGGGGTTGCGGGTTACCGCCAGGCTAAACAGCAGTCCAAGCCCCATGCCCCCCAGCCCCACCAAGTGCAGCCGCCCCAGCTCTTCCTCGCTGTACTGCAGCACAGTGGCGGAGAAGATCCCGATCAGCAAAGTGGTGCCCAAGATGGCAAAGCCCGCCAAGGCGGCGTCAAACATGTACACCTTGGCGTGGCGGTTGGCCAATACCCCAAAGCGCTGAAAACGGCCCTGGCGCCGTTGCCGGAAAATCACAAAGAGCAGCAGCTGGCCGCCGACGAGGGTCCACAGCAGCAGCTCTTGCATAAAGGGAGAGTCCAGCCAGTTATGGTGCTCGCCCCTTAACAGCAGCAGCCCAAGGCCTAGGGTAAAGGCCCAGGTCAGCAGCGCTTGCGGGCCGTTAAAGGGCAGGGGCCTGGTCCGGCTGGACTCGGGCCAGCCAAAGAACAGGGGCCAGCAAAGCAAGGCACCGTAGGGCAGCAGCTGCACGGCAAACACCAGTTGCCAAAGGCCCTGGCTGGCCAGCGTGGCCAGTAGCCAGGGGTAAAGGCCCATGGGCAGCAGCGTTACCACAGTCATCAGCAGCCCTTCCACCAAGGCGATGGCCGAGAAGCCAAAGTGGCGAAGCACCAGGGTTTGCGCCGCCACCGTTAACAGTCCGGCCGCCAGGCCATGGCCGCCCCAGGCCAGAAAATGCCAGGCAGGGTCCTCAGCCAGGGTGCTTATCAGGGTACTGGCCAGCCCTATAAGGGCGCCCAGCTGCAGGGTCAGGCGGCTACCCCGGGCATGGAGCAGCCAACTGGCCAGCGGCAGTCCACAGAGGGTGGCCAGCAGGTAGGCAATGTTGAACCAACGGGCTTCGTCCTGGGACAGTCCCAAGGCGCCGGCCATATGGTGGGCACCGGCGCTGTACAGCTGGCCGGTCAGCCCCTGGGGCAGCAGCGCCAGGCTGGCCAGCAGCACCAAACTCAGCGGCTTGTTCATCTTATTGCCCGTCCAGGTTAACGGTAACCTCGGCAGACAGTCCCGGCACCACTTGCCCTTGCAACTCCTTGGGCAGTGTCAGGGCAATGCGCACCGGCACCCGCTGGACAATCTTGACGAAGTTGCCGGTGGCATTGCTGGGAGGGATCAAGCTGAACTGGCCTCCGGTGGCCGGGGCCAGGCTTTCTATCCGCCCCGCAAGGGGCTGGTTGGGCAGGCGGTCCAGCACCACCTTCACCTGCTGCCCCGGGCGCATATCGGTTACCTGGGTTTCCTTGAAGTTGGCTTGCAGCCAGATTTGGTCAAGGGGTACCAGGGAAAACAGCGGCGCCCCGGCCTTGAGCAATTCACCGGTCTGGACCTTGCGATCGGCAATCACCCCGGCCACCGGGGCGCGAATGTGGGTGTCGTCCAGGGCCAGCTCTGCCAGGGCAATGTCGGCCAGGGCCTGTTGCTGCTGGGCCAGCAGGTTGGCCTGCTCGGTCGCCAGGGTGGCCAGTTGCTGGTGGCTGCCTTGCAATTGCTGGCGAGCCGCCGCCAAGGCAGCCTTGGCCTGGCGCTCCCGGCTGACCTGTTGATCGTAATGGGTCCGGCTAACGGCGCCGCTGCCAACCAACTCCCGGTAACGCTTAAGTTCCTGCCCTTGCAGGGCCTCTTCGGCGACGGCGGCATCCAGCCGGGCCGCATTTTCCTCAATCCGTACCTGCTGCACTCGGGTGCGCGCCGCCAGGTTATCCAGGTTGGCCAGGCACAGGGCCAGCCCCGCCTTGGCTTTGGCCAGCCGTGCCTGGTAGTCACGGTCGTCAATTTCAGCCAGCAACTGCCCCGCTTGTACCTGCTGGTTGTCGGTCACGTGCAGCCGGGTCAGTACGCCGTTTACCTCGGCGCTGATCTGCGTCACCTCGCCGTGAACATAGGCATTGTCGGTGTGAACCTCGCCAGGGTGGGGCAACAGGGGCCAGCAAAGGGCGGCGGTGGCGGTGAGCAGCAGCCCCGCCATGGCCACTTTCAGGATGCGCTTTTTCATCAACAGGACCTCATTACAAAACTGTACGGTACAGTACTATAATGATGATCGCCGAATCCGGCAAGCTGGCCGTGGGCCAGTTAAGTCAAAAAGTGTACTATTGGGTACTGGTTTTGGAGGGGAGTGCCATGCGGCCATCTACACAAGCAAAGCAGGCGAAATTTCTAGCCGAAGCGACAGAACTGTTTTTTGAACAAGGATATGAAGGCACCAACCTGGACCAGCTTATCGAGCGCTGCGGTGGGTCCAAGCAAACCCTGTATCGCTACTTTGGCGACAAACAAGGCCTGCTCAAGGCCGTGGTGGCCAACTTCACCGAGCAGGCCTGGCAGGTGATCGAGCTGAAAGACGCTAAGGGGCCGGCACTGCGCCAACAGCTGGTGGAATTTGGCTGCCGCTACCGGACCTTGCTGAACTCCGCGCAACTGGCAAAGCTGTTTCGGCTGCTGATCGCCAGGGTTAACCAGGACCCGGAGCTAATCGGCTTTTTCCTGGACAGGACAGTCCGTTATTCCCAGCAGCTGCTCAGCCAGCACCTGGCGCAGCTGGTAGAGCAGGGCGCCCTGGTCCTGGCCGATCCTGAACTGGCCAGTGACCAGTTTCTGGCTGCCCTGCGGGGCCGCAGTTTTATCGAAGCCCTGCTGGTGGACCTACAGCAGCAAGAAAGCGCCGCCAGTTGCCGCCACCACGCCGAAGCCGCCGTTACCTGGCTATTGGGGGATGCGACTTCTGCATAAGGTCAATGCCCCAGGCACCCAACTCAAACAGGGTGCCCAGGGGGAAGTAGGGGAGGCAGGCTTCAAAGAGGGAGGCTGCCTTGCACGGCATCCTTAAGGGGCTGGCAAAGGCAGGGACAAGGTTGGTAGGGCTTTAACGGGCTCCTGCTACCTTACGCATAAAGAATTCAAACTGATCTTCTCCATAAATCACAAAGCCCAATCGTTTGTAGAGGTTAAGGGCCCTATTCACCTTTAGTACCGTGAGTTCCACATCCTTTGGGTTGGCGCTACTAATAACCTGCTCAAGCACCTGCTGCCCTAACCCCTTACCTTGAAAGTCAGGGTGGATCTGCAGTTGCAGTATCTCAATCTGCTTATCCCCTTCCCGGAACTTCAAGGTGCCGACCACTTGGCGGTCATGGGTAATCAAATGGGACAAATCGTAGTCATCATTTAACCTAAAGAGATGTTCCTCTTCGGACAGAAACTGCCCCGACCGTTCAAGGTGTTCCACCATGGTCAGCTTTCTAAGGCTCAACAGGTAAGCCCTGTCGTTGTCTGTGGCTTTGATAAAGGTGAATGGCATGGGGGATTCTAGGTTGGTTGGGCTTATGTTGTGCATTACAGCTTCAACGAAATCGTTGCTGCATAATCTGAGACTATTTTGCCCTGGTGTATCAACTCAAGTGCTTCACTCGGGCTAAAATCTTGTGAACGTAACCAGCTAGCCAAGTAATTCAACTCGAAACCAATCAAGTTTTCAGATAACAGCCGAAACTCGTCGTGAGACAGTCCCTGCTCTACATGCTTTTCTAACAGTCTAACTTGTTCCGATTTTGATAATTCGGTTTTCTTATAATTAAGAATGAAGTCAACTATCTCTTGCTCCGTAAGGTCATCTTTCCCAAACTCAGGGAAGCTCGAAGGATAATAGATTAAATCCGAGACAAAAGGATAGTCGACATTACTCTCCAGTATATCCAGATAACTCTCATCACCAAGAAGTGCTAATCTCGTTATTTCGATTAATTCATTTCTGGTAATGTCGGGCTGAGGCACTATCGATTTAAGTATAAGTAATCGACGTGTCCAATCCTCGTGGCCGCTACCACCGTAGAGTCCCTGAAAATCGATAAACCGGTGGTTGGTTTCGGATAGAGAGTTGAATTCGAGCACTTTATCAAGGCACTCATCTTTCTCACCGCCATCAATTTCATCTGCCAGCGTCGCTAAACGTTCAAGTAATACGGGATCAACATCTTTTGGTTGCAACTCTGGTCTTAATGTCATGGAGCCTCTAGTTATTGGTTGATGAGATACGTTTTCAAATGATATCCAGCCAACTGAAAAGCTGGAAGCGCCAAGTAGATGTTTGCGGCTGTGGTAGCCTTTTTTGTGGGAACTTTTCCCTGCTGATACTCAACGAGTTGGATCACTGGTTCAAAATGTCGTCAATCCAATTTATAAATCTGGTAGCACTTCTAGTCTCGAAGCTATCCTTGTTTGGCACGTAATAGCATAGGTTTGACTTGACCGGTCTAGTTTCAAACTGCTGTAGAAGGTTGGATTCTAGCAATCTCTTAGTGAGTGTCGTAGAGCAGAAAACCAGCCCATTTCCTGCCATAGCCTGTTGAATGCCGAAAAGCTCTTGATCAAACTTTCTGAGTTTAATATTGGAACCATCAAGGCCATTTTCTTCCAACCAAGCAGCTAGTGGAGGATCCGGCAGCACTCTATTTTTCCACTCAGTTGTAAAAAGAGTAATGGGATCGCCTGACCAAGAAGGAGGGGCCATTCCATAAGCACCAAATACATTGAATGATTCAATTTTAATGACATCGGCATTCTCGGCGACTGAGACATCACCTAACCGAATGGGGACAATATATGATTGGCTGTCGACCAACTCGCCGGTCGAGATTTCCAAAGAAACATCAGGGTTGGCTTGTTCAAACTCATGCTGGGAAGGTATCAGTACCATAGCTGCCAATGACGATGTTGTCGTGACCCTGACCGCACTGCCAGCCTTCATCACCTCATCCAAAGCACTGTCAATTTTCCGAAATCCATCAGAGGTTGCTTTGGCTAGTAGTACACCGGCTCCAGTTAGTGATATCCGTCTTCCCAGTCGATGAAACAGATTCACATTTAGCCGACTTTCCAGGTTACTAATGTGGTGTGAAATGGCTGTTGGAGTAAGCGAAAGTTCTTCTGCAGCCAACTTGAAACTTCCCAGACGGGCTGCCGACTCAAAAGCTTTCAGTGCCTGCAACGATACCTGCAACTCTAATCTCCATATCCATAACTGCCTGGTCGAGATTATAGATGATTTAAATTCATCTACAAGTGCGGATTTCTCGTTTGCCCACTCCGACAGAGGCTTACAAAATAGCCCCTGTTATGAACTAACTAAGGTAAGGAACATGAGCACATTATTACATATCGACTCAAGTGTTAGAGCTGCAAGCAACCCTAACCCCGATCACGATTCCATATCGAAGAATATCGCTCTGCGATTTATCGAGACATGGAGAAAGAATCGACCAGGGGACGAGTATATATATCGTGATGTTGGCGTAAATCCACCTGATTTCATCACGCAAGACTGGATTGGTGCGGTATTTACCCCTGAGGAAAAAAGGACCCCGGCACAGAAAGAAAGATTGGCCTTATCAGATAAGCTGATAGCAGAAGTATCAGCTGCCGATGTTATCTTGATTTCCTCACCCATGTATAACTATGGTATGCCAGCTCAGCTAAAAGCCTGGTTCGATCAAATTGTTCGTATAAATAAAACCTTCGATTTTGATCTCGCACGGGGGGACTACCCGTTGCAGCCTATGCTTTCCGGTAAGACATTGATCATTGTAACGTCCAGCGGTGAGTATGGTTTTGAAAAGGGAGGTATAAGAGAAAGCTCTGGTCACCTGGTACCGCATCTGCGGACATTGAGTAAATATCTAGGAGCAGACACGATATATGAGATTGCCGCTGAGTACCAAGAGTTTGGTGATGAAAGGCACAGAATTTCAGTAGCCAATGCAAGAGCCAGAGCCGAGAGTATTGCACTAGAACTCAGCGTTGCAGCCCGTTCTCAATCGCCGGAAGATGAGACAACTAATTTCCAACAGTGCTACTGAAGATCTCTTCATAATATAGGATAAAAACACTGCTGATTTTGCCAATAGCAATCTCAAGGAACAAAGCCTGCTATTGCAGCTATTATAAATGAATCACTTCAGGAGAGCCTTGCGCTCTCTATTTTATTGCAATATTTAGTTTCTTAGGCATGGCCGTATAGTCGCATCTAGCCCATAGTGCGATTGCACCGCCCTGTTATCCTTGCCATTCACTCGGGACTAGGCCCTGCTCGTAGCTACATTTTAAATAATTCAAGAACGCTGACTCTATCCCAAGCGCTTCGGCTTTACTGATAAGCTCGAAATCATCTGATATATATGAGCATATCTCATGGCAACTTGTCGCTTTGGACAACTTGAGAAACAGTTCTCTATTCTCAAATGGTACGTCTATACCAGAAGTGCTTTGGTGAAGTTCAATCCATGCTGTATCAAATTGATCTTCGTCTCTGCTATCCAGGATCCTATCAAGCTCGTCCTGATCCATTGATTTTAGTGTTTCTAGAAGTTTTTCCATAGTCCCTATATACAGTAACGCTCCGCCAAGGTACCGGAGCTGTGCTGATAATTTTATGCGATTAAAGCATAAAATGGGTGGCGCAGTGGATGTCTAGCCTGTAGTTTATTGATTTTTTGGGGGAGAATTTACAATGTAACATTATGAGCCTCAAGCAACTGTTTTATAGTTATACCAATTGTATCAATATCATCCATCTCTCTCTGAAAGATGACACCTTCACTAGAGTCTGACTCGATTAACAGATCCCAACCATCAGTGGTTACGGCAAATATTAGATACTTAGTACCGCCATGGGAACATGATAATTCATTGTCTTTTGTGAAGCATTGTATTTCTAAAGTTCCATTTTCAGGCAGTCCTTTAAACTGGACAGGACAAGGAATATTTTTTAGCTCTTCCAGCTTTTCTTTAATATTCAATCAAGTGCTTCCTTTCGCCTAACGATTAAGCTAACGGGCATATAAAATCATAGCTCTTTGCTGTCCAGAAAACGGAGTGAGCGAAAGTTGAGTGTATTTTTATAGTTTACTCATCCCAAACTTGAAGATTTCCGCTTCTCCAAAGCTCGCCATCCCAAGATATTACATCGTCGAGATGCTTACACATGGTGTGCTGCCTTCGGCGGGGCGTCCCATCCTTTTTGAACCATTTGTTTACTAAGGTGATTGACCTGGGGACGTGCACCCTTTTTCTTTCGTTAAGGGCGGGCTGCCAGAAGTAAATAATTATTGACTCTGCTATTTCAAGAAAATGTCTCGAGGCGTCTCCAGGGTACTGGATAGTGCCTAGCCAGAATTCTTGCTCTCGATTTATTTCACGCACTTTGTAGTGGTTTTTAAATCTCCCAATGAAGCTTCCCTCAGTAATGCCACAGTATTGAATGGTCGACTCTCGCCCATATTTTAATTTTCCTGTGGCAAGGTAAAGCCCATTTCCTCGCTCTGGCTCTTCTTCAACTTCGTTGTAGCTATATGGGCCATGCCAATCAACAATAACGGTTGTGTGGGAGTTCACGAATTACCCCTGTGAAATATAACGCTCGGTTAAGGTGTGAGCAACGCAATACCGATGCCTCCGCACACCACCTTAAGCACTAAAATCAATGCATAGTAAAAATGCCATGCGTTGCGAATCCATCTTGAAAAATTTGTTATGTACGCTTTACCGAGCGCACTGGTACCCAACCGACTTCACCCGTTGCCCTCGAAACTCGATACCACTCATTGAGTTCAAATAGTACTGACAACTTTTCACCAATGACGGTATTTAGCTCAACATTGTCATAGTCTTTAAGCAAAATACCTTCAGAGACCCCTTCAATCTTTTCGATATATTGAACTGGAGCCCAACCTTGCGCCTCTTCGCTACTGGTTATAAGGATCCAATTGGGAAACTCGTCGTCAATTGCACCGAGAGTTACTTTATCGCCTTGTTTCAAATAAAACGGATTAGGATATTCTGAGACGTGTTTTTCAGTAGTGACTACTTCCATATTTTCTCCAAAGTACATAACGCCGCATTAAGGTGTGAGCA